>CALXBZ010000055.1 GCA_944386665.1 uncultured Clostridia bacterium | reverse complement strand
TGTATGGAAAAATTTGAAGACAATTTAACTTTTGAAGATATAATAAGTAAAACATTTAAAGAAATAAAAGTAGGAAGTACTGTAACGGGAACAATCGTAGAAATTAACAAGCAAGGAGAAATCTTTGTTGATATAGGTTACAAGGCTGATGGAATAATTCCAAGAAATGAATATTTTAGTGAAAAAAATTTAGAACCAACTGAAGAATATAAAGTCGGCGATAAAATAAAAGCAGACATTTTAAGATTAAATGATGGACAAGGAAATGTCTTAATGTCTTGCAAACATTTAAAAATTAAAGAAATAAGAAAAGAGTTCAAAGAAAAAGTTGAAAATAAAGCTATATTTGAAGAACAAGTAAAACAGACAAATAAAAATGGTTTAGTCATCCTTTACAAGAATTTGATTAGAATATTTATACCAATATCACTTTCAGAAATTGGAAGAGATGAAGATATAAATACATATAAAGGAAAAACAATAAGATTTAGAATAATTGAAAATGATGAAAGAGCTAAAAAAATAATTGGTTCTGTAAAAGATTTGGTGGAAGAAGAAAGAAAAGAAAAAGAAGCTGAATTTTGGAAAAA
The DNA here is from genome assembly GCA_944386665.1 of uncultured Clostridia bacterium. Classification (GTDB taxonomy): domain Bacteria; phylum Bacillota; class Clostridia; order TANB77; family CAG-508; genus CAG-245. The sequence continues at coordinate 6,510 of CALXBZ010000055.1, read as the reverse complement.
TATAGAAGTAGGAAAAAAATATGTAGGAGAAGTTACAAGCATTAGTGATTATGGTGCATTTGTTGATATTGGAGGAGCACAAGGACTATTACATATATCAGAAATGACTTGGGGAAGAAATCAAAATCCTAGAGATATATTACAAGTAGGGCAGAGTATAGAAGTAAGAGTAAAAGAACTAGACAAAGAAAATAAAAGATTCAAACTTTCGTATGAGAAAAAGGGTCCAAATCCTTGGAACAAAGTAGAAGAAAAATATCATGTAGGAGATGTAATAAAAGTTAAGATTTCTAAATTAATGCCATTCGGAGCTTTTGCTGAATTAGAAAAAGGAATAGAAGGATTAATACATATTTCCCAAATATGTGAAAGAAAAATAACTAAACCTGAGGAAGAATTAAAAGAAGGACAAAAAGTAAACGCAAAAATAATTAATATAGATTTAGAAAATAAAAAACTAGAACTTTCAATAAGAGAAATTGAAGGAACTTCACAAGAGTTCAAAGAGGAATAAGATTTATTAAGTAGATTTAAGTAAAATGTTATAATGTTTATAACTATGAAATTAAACAAAATTGAGCGAAAGATAAAATTCGCTCAATTTAAATGTAAAATAATAATTAAAGTATAAAAAATATTAAAAATAAAAGTTAAGGGGAAGATAAAATGAATAATAAAAATATAAGAAATATAGCAATAATAGCACACGTTGACCATGGAAAAACAACATTAGTAGATGCTTTATTAAAACAAAGCCATGTATTTAGAGCTAATGAGCAAGTAGCAGAAAGAGTAATGGACTCAGGAGATATAGAAAAAGAAAGAGGAATAACAATACTTTCTAAAAATACATCAGTAATGTACAATGGAATAAAGATTAATATAGTTGACACCCCTGGACATGCTGATTTTGGAGGGGAAGTTGAACGTGTTTTAAAAACTGTTGATGGAGTATTATTATTAGTTGATGCTTTTGAAGGACCAATGCCTCAAACAAGAGAGGTTCTAAAGAAATCATTAGCATTAAATTTAAAACCTATAGTAGTAATAAATAAAATAGATAGACCAGGAGCAGAGCCAGAAAAAGCATTAGATAAAGTTATAGAATTATTTATAGAATTAAATGCGTCTGACGACCAATTAGACTTTCCAGTAATATATGCATCAGCTAAAAATGGAATAGCTAAAATGAATTTGGAAGATGAATCTGATAATATAACATGTATATTTGATACAATAATAGAAAAAATTGATCCACCTGCTTGCGATATGGATGGAACAATGCAAATGCTAGTATCTAATATCGATTATGATGATTATTTAGGAAGAATTGCAATAGGAAGAATAGAGCGCGGAAAAATAAAAAATGGTATGCCAGTTGCAATATGCAAACAAGATAAGAATACGCAAGGAAAAATTGCAAAACTATTTACATATCAAGGATTAAAAAGAGCAGAAATAGAAGAAGTAGAAGCAGGAGATATAGTTGCAATATCAGGTATTGCAGACATCAGCATAGGAGATACAATATGTGACTTAGCAAATCCAGAAAAAATTGCATTTGTAAACATAGATGAACCAACTGTTTCAATGACATTTAGCGTAAACAATGGACCTTTTGCAGGACAAGAAGGAGAATTTGTAACATCTAGACATATTAGAGATAGATTATTTAAAGAACTAGAAAGAAATGTAAGCTTACGTGTAAAAGAAACAAATTCACCAGATAGCTTTGAAGTTTGCGGACGTGGAGAATTACATTTATCTATATTAATAGAAGAAATGAGAAGAGAAGGATATGAGCTTTTAGTATCTCGTCCAAAAGTTATATACAAAGAAATTGATGGAGTAAAATGTGAACCAATAGAAGACCTAATTGTAAATGTACCAGATGAATCAATAGGAACAGTTATAGAAAAATTAGGAAGACGTAAAGCTGAAATGAAAAATATGGAACCAGCAGAAGCAGGACATACAAAAATTGAATTCAAGATTCCAGCTCGTGGTTTAATAGGATATAGAACAGAATTTTTAACAGATACAAAAGGCACAGGTACTATGAACTCAATATTTGACTGCTATGAACCATACAAAGGAGATATTCAATCAAGAACAAGAGGAGTTTTAGTGGCTTTTGAACAAGGAACATCAATAACATATGGCTTATATAATGCTCAACTAAGAGGAGAATTATTCATTGGTGCAGGTGTAGAAGTGTATGAAGGAATGATAGTTGGAATAAATTCTAGAAACGAAGATATTTCAATAAATGTATGTAAAGAAAAACACCTAACAAATACAAGAGCTTCTGGCTCAGATGACGCATTAAGATTAGTTCCACCAATTCAACTATCTCTAGAAAAAGCTATAGAATTTATAGCAGAAGATGAACTAGTAGAAGTAACACCAAAAAATATTAGATTAAGAAAAGTAATATTAAACAACAAAGACAGAGAAAAAGCAGCAAGAAAATAAAAAAATGTACGTTTGGGGACTGTCCCTAAACGTACACTTTTTTATTAAATTATATTAAGATAATCAAAATTTTGAAAAATTGTACAAAATAAATTAAAGTTATTGTAACTACATAATAAACCATGATATAATCATATAAACGAAAAAATAGGAGTTGTTGTAAAACAAAATGAACAAAGTAGAATTAGCAAAAATAAAAGAAAAAGCATTAGAAGAACATATACCAATTATAATGGACGATACATTAGATGTAATAGCAAAAATCCTAATAGAAAAAAGACCAGAAAAAATTCTAGAAATAGGAACAGCAGTTGGATATTCTGCAATATGTTTTTCAGAATATTTAAAAGAAAATGGAAGAATAGATACAATAGAAAGAGATGAAGAAAGAGAAGAGGAAGCAAGAGAAAACATAAAAAAAGTTGGAGTAGAAAATAAAATAAAATTGTATGAAGGAGATGCAGTAGAAATTTTGCCAACTTTAGATGAAAAATATGATGTTGTGTTTATAGATGCAGCAAAAGGAAAATATCCATTTTTCTTAGAACAAGCTTTGCGTATGCTGAAAGATGATGGAATAATTCTAGCAGACAATATTCTATATAAAGGTTATGTAATGAGCGACTATAATAAACATAAGCAACGTACTGCAGTAACTCATCTAAGGCAATACATAAAAGAAATTACAGAAAACCCAGAGTTAGAAACAGAAATTTTAGAAGTTGGAGATGGACTTGCTATCTCTAGAAACAGAGTTATTAAGAAAGGAAGCAAATAAAAATGAAAAAACCAGAATTATTGGCACCAGCAGGATCATTTGAAAAAGCAAAAGTAGCTTTCATGTATGGTGCAGATGCAGTATATTGTGGAACAGCGGCATTATCATTAAGAAGTAGAGCAGAAGTAGATAACGATGATTTAGCAAAAACAATAAAATATGCGCACAGCATAGGAAAAAAAGTTTATGCAGCATTAAATATATATGCTTGGGATACAAATTATGAAGAAATAGAAAAGCAAGTAAAAATGCTAGATGAAGTGCATGTTGATGCAATAATTGCATCAGATGGAGGAGTTATTCAAAAAATAAAAGAAATAGCTCCAAATATAGAAATACATGTAAGTACACAAGCAAATGTAGTAAGTTACCATTCTGCAAAATTTTGGTATGACAATGGAGCCAAAAGGGTAATTTTAGGAAGAGAAACTAGCAAAGAACAAATTGAAGAAATAATAAGAAACAAACCAAAAGATTTAGAAGTAGAAATGTTTATACACGGTGCATTATGTTGGGCATATTCTGGAAGATGCTTCTTAAGTGAATATTTGTCATGTAGAAGTGCAAATTTGGGAGACTGCTCACAAAGTTGTAGATGGGCATATAATATGTATCTAGAGGAGAAAAACAATCCAGGCAATTTAATGCCAGTAGAAACAGATGAAAATGGGACTTACATATTATCTTCAAAAGATTTATGTTTAATAAAAGAAATTCCACAAATAGTAACTATGGGAGTGGATAGTCTAAAAATTGAAGGTAGGTTAAAAACAGAATACTATTTAGCAAGTGTAGTAAATGCATACAGAAACGCAATAGATGATTATATGAAAAATCCAGAAAGCTATGACTACATGAAATATCTAAAAGAGTTAGAGAAAGTTAAAACAAGAGGATTAACAACATTTTATTTTAATGACAGAAATAATAAAGATTTTCAAGAATATGAAGGAAAACAATACAATCCAGATTATGAATTTGGAGGAAAAATATTAGAAAACCAAGAAGAAAATTCTCAAGTATTAGTAGAAATAAAGAATAAATTAAATGTTGGAGATACTTTAGAATTAATTGTTCCAAATGAAATAGATGTAAAACAATTTAAAATAGAAAAATTATATGACAGTGAAACAGGAAAAGAAATAACAACAATAAATCCAGGAAAATTAGGACAAACCGTAACAATGCAAATACCATTTAAAGTGGAAAAAGGGTGGATTTTAAGAAGAAAAAAATAAAAACTAAGGAGGAAAAATGAATATGACAAAGTGTACAAGAAACCAAAAAGGAATTACATTAATTGCTCTTATTGTAACAATCGTAGTTTTATTAATTTTAGCAGGAGTAAGTTTAAATATAGTATTAGGAGACAAAGGAATAATAAAACAAGCACAAACAAGCAAAAACGAGTATGAAGACAAAGTTAAAGATACTCAAGAAGACATAGATGGATTATATAATGAACTAATCGGAGAGAGAGAAGAAGGTGTAGGTATAAAGGTTACAACAATAAAATTGGAGCCAACAGCAACAACTTTAGTAATAGGAGATATATTAAATTTAACAGATGGGCTTACAATAGAACCTGAGAATGCGACAAATAATAGAGTAATATGGAGAAGTAGTAATCCAGAAGTAGCAAAAGTGGCTAGTGGAATAGTAACTCCACTAGCAGAAGGAGATGCTATAATAACAGTAACATCAACAGATGGAAGCAATGTGTCTGCAACATGTACAGTAACTGTAAAAGAAAAATATATAATAGATGGAGTGACAATACCTGGAGGATATTATTATGTAGGAGGAACAAAGAATTCTGGAATAGTGATTTCAGATGAATTCGCAGATAAAGACAGATACAAAGACCAGACAAATGTTGGAAAAGATTTAGTAGGAAACCAATGGGTATGGGTGCCAGTAGAAAAACCAAGTTCAATGTATGTAACAGTAACAGTGCCAATAGCTATAACAGGAGGAACTACAAATGTAGTAACTGGGGTAACAACAAGTAAATATACAGCATCAGAGATAATAAGTGGAAAAACAAGAGTATTGCCAAATGATACAAGTAGTTTTAGAGAGCCAGACATAGTAGTAAGAAGTGATGGAACATCTTATGATGCAGTAGAAGCAAACTGGAGTGCAGCAGGATTTAGTTCACTACAAAACATGGCAGAAACATTAGTAAAAGATTATGATGATATGATAAAAAGTTTAGAAACATATAAAGGATTTTATATAGGAAGATATGAGTTAACAGCAGATGGAGAAAAACCAGGTGCAACATTAACAAATACAAATTGGTATAATTTATATGCAAAATGTAAAACACTAGCAAAAAATAATAAAGTAAGCACAAGAATGATATATGGCTTGCAATGGGACGCAACCTGTAAGTGGTTAGCAGAAAAAGGATTTGATATAACAGATTCAAGTACATGGGGAAATTATAACAACAATACAGAAGAAGGACACGGAGAAAAGCAAGATACAGGCTTTAGTGAAAGTTGGAAAGCAAACAATATATATGACTTTGCTGGAAACTGCTATGAGTGGACACAGGAGGCATTCGACACCTACTATCGTGCTTCTCGTGGAGGCCATTGCAGCGTTGCAGGCTCTAGTTTTCCAGCGACTGTTCGCAGCAACTGCAGTCCTGTCTATTCAGGTTTCAGCTACTATTCTTCTCGTGCAACACTTTTTATGAAGTAGCGCTGAGCTCTGAAGAAGTATAATTTAAAGTACAAGAAAAGGTAAAAAAGAACAATAAAAATTTAAACTAAAGAATTAGGAGGATGTATATGAAAAAATATATACAAAATAAAAATGGAATTACGTTAATTGCTCTTATTGTAACAATTATAATTTTATTAATCTTGTCCGGAGTAACCCTAAATATGGTGTTAGGAGAAAATGGGCTAGTTAACCAAGCAAAAGAAAGCAAAAATGAATATGAAGAAATGGTAAAAAATGCTCAAGGAGATATAGACAAACTACATAATGAATTAATAGCTGAAAAAGGAGATATACCTGAAGTAACAGAGATAAAAGTTACTGCAATAAGATTATCTCAAACAACAGCAGAGTTAGAGGTTGGAGAAACATTAAATTTGGCAACAGGACTTACCATAGAACCAGGAAATGCAACAAATAAGAACGTAATTTGGTCTAGTAGCAATTCAACAGTGGCAACGGTAAACAATGGAACAGTAACAGCAGTATCAGAAGGAAGTGCAACAATAATAGTAAAATCAACA
>CALXBZ010000054.1 GCA_944386665.1 uncultured Clostridia bacterium | reverse complement strand
CGTTTTCATCAAGTTGACCATGAATGAATACTTCTCTTTCTTTTGCCATGACATCTAACTTTTTCTTACCCATTGCACGGCGAACTAAATCTGCACGTCCTAATGAATATCCTGCTAAATCTCGTACAATTTGCATAACTTGTTCTTGATATACCATACATCCATATGTTACTTGTAATATTGGTTTTAATGCTGGATGGGTATATACTGCATGTTCCGGATCTTTTTTGTTGGCAATATATCTTGGAATCTGATCCATTGGTCCGGGACGATATAAAGAAACTCCTGCTATTAAATCTTCAAGACAATCTGGCTTTAATTCCTTCATAAAGTTAGTCATCCCTTGGCTTTCAAACTGAAATATTCCCATTGAAGTTCCATCTTGCCACTGTTTAAACACTTCTGGATCATTCATATCTTTGTCAAATTCTATGTCTATGCCTTTATCTTTTTTTACTTGATCAATTGTATCTTGTATAACAGTTAATGTTCTTAACCCCAAAAAGTCCATCTTAAGAAGTCCTAATTCTTCTAATGTCGTCATTATATATTGAGTAGAAATCATTTCATCTCTTACATATAAAGGAACATAACTTACAACAGGATCTTTTGTTATAACAATACCACAAGCATGTGTTGATGCCTGCCTTGGCATTCCCTCTAAAGCCATGGCTATATCTAATAATTTCTTAGTTTCTGGATTATTTTCATATTCTTCACTAAATTCTTTGTTTTGTTCTAACGCCTTTTTTATTGTTATATGAAGTTCATTTGGAACCATTTTGGCAAGTTTATCAGCTGTTGCATATGGTACATCTAATACTCTACCAACATCTCTAATTACCATTCTTGCGGACATTGTTCCAAATGTAATTATTTGAGATACATGATCAGCCCCATATTTTCTTGAAACATAATCAATTACTTCTTGTCTTCTTTCATAGCAGAAATCTACGTCAAAATCTGGCATACTTATTCTTTCTGGATTTAGAAATCTTTCAAAAAGCAAAGAATATTTCATTGGATCTATATCGGTTATTTCTATTGCATAAGCAACTATAGAACCAGCACCAGAACCTCTTCCTGGTCCCACTGGTATTCCTTGTGTTTTTGCGTAATGGATATAATCCCAAACTATTAAGAAATAGTCAACATATCCCATTTTTTTTATTACGCCTAATTCATAATTTTTTCTATCTATTATTTCTTGTGATGGATTTTCTCCATATCTATTACGAATACCATCATTACATAGTTTTTCTAAATAATCATAGTGACTTTCAAATTCTTCTGGCACATCGTAATTAGGAAGAATTGTGTGTCCAAATTCAAATGTAACATTACACTTATCTGCTATTTTCACAGTATTTTCTATTGCTTCAGGTATTTCTGAAAAATAGTTACTCATTTCTTCTGGTGATTTTATATAAAGTTCATCAGTTTCAAATTTCATTCTATCTTCATCAGTAATCTTTTTTCCGGTTTGAATACATAATAGAATTTCGTGATTATAGGCATCTTCTTTTCTTAGATAATGAGAATCATTTGTTGCTACTAGCGGTATGTTTAACTTACGAGATAATTCAACAAGCTTTTGATTGACTAAAACCTGTTCATTTATTCCGTTGTTTTGTATTTCTAAATAATAATCTTCTCCAAATACACCTTTAAACCAGTTTGCGACTCTTTCTGCAGAGTCCATATCACCTTTTAATATTTCTTGAGGAAGTTCTCCTGCTAAACAAGCACTGCAACATATTAATCCTTCATGATATTTTTCAAGTGTTTCTTTATCTATTCTTGGTTTATAATAAAAGCCTTCCGTAAATCCTATGGATACAATTTTTGTTAAATTTTTATAACCTTCATTATCTTTTGCAAGTAATATTAAATGATTATATTTAGCGTCTAGATTAGGATCTTTATCAGTGCGTTTACGAGGTGCAACATACACTTCACATCCAATTATTGGTTTAATACCGTTTGCTAAACACTCTTTGTAAAAGTCAATAGCTCCAAACATAACCCCATGATCAGTTATAGCCATTGCCTTCATTCCAAGTTCTTTTGCTCTTACTGGTAAATCTTTTATTCTATTTGCTCCATCTAATAAACTAAATTCACTATGAACATGTAAATGTACGAACTCTGCCATGTTTTCCTCCACAAAATTTTTGTATTTTTTGAGATTATATCATACTAAACAAATAAAATAAAGGTGTTAATTACCTCATTTGCCAAATTTACATAAATATGCTATAATTAATATATTACCATATTTTGAAAGGGGAAATTACAATGAACATTGCGACAACGAACATGGTGGTCTTAGTATCTCCATTTGAGAAGGAATCCCGGAAAGAGGCTTTGGTGATTCTTGAGGGCATGCGTAAAGCTTTTCCAGCTTCTGCCGGTTGGGTAGAGGATTGGAGTCACATCGAGCCCGTCAGGCGTTCGGGCCGCACCACTTATCGTGCTGTGCGTGCTCATCACAAAGAAGCCTAAAAAAAGAAGCCAGTTGGTGCAATTGCATCAACTGGTTCCTTTTTTTATTCTGTTCTCAACGCTTCTACCGGATCTTTTTTACTTGCCATTTTGGCTGGTATTAGTCCTGCGACAATTGTTAGTCCCAAACTAATTAGTACTAGTACTGTACCATGTAGGGGTTTTAACATTGCATGAATTGCAACTCCAGATAAATTATATATAATTATATTTATTGGAATTGTTAAAAGAATTGTTATTCCTACTCCAATTAATCCAGATATTAGTCCTACTATAAATGTTTCAGCATTAAATACTCTTGATATATCTTTCTTTGAAGCTCCAATCGCTCTTAATATACCAATTTCTTTTGTTCTTTCTAGTACAGAAATATACGTAATTATTCCTATCATAATTGATGATACGACTAGTGATATACTTACAAATCCAATTAAAGCATAACTTACTGCATCTATAATATTTGTAATAGAACTCATCATCGTTCCCACTAAGTCACTATAAGTAATTGTATTTTCTTCTTTTCCTTCATCTTTTTGTTTTTGATTATATTTTTGTATTTCATTACTGATTATTTCTTTACTTTCAAAAGTTTTTGGATAAATTGATATTGATGTAGGTTTTTCTAAATCTATTGCTCCTAACGTTTCTAAGTTACTATCATAACTTGCATTTTTGTTCTTTGTATATGTGTCCATAATTTTAGCGATTTCTTCTGTTGGCATTTGCCTAATTGCCATTTTTTGTTCGTCACTTAAATCGTTAAAATCGAATTCTCCTTTTTCACCTTCAGCAGGAAACGCTAAACCTGTAAACACATTTATACTTGGATTTTCTTTTTGTTCTTTTACAATCTCAGATTCATTTGTTTTATTTATTACATACTCTTTTAGATCTTTTAAATAACCAATTCCTCCATTCATAGCTGTTGCTGTACTTTGTTCGTTTTGTTTTATAATTCCAACAACCTTTATACTTTCAGCATTCTCTATTTTATTCTTTATAAATTCTTCATTTTCACTTTGGTCAATCCATAGATTTCCTTGCTTTTCATAATAATCTGAATTTAATATTACTTTAAATGATAAATTCAATAATTCATCATAAGTATATGAGTTTTCCGCTTCTTCCTCTATTTTTTCTCCTTCTTTAACTTTATTCCACTTTTCTGTTAAATCATTCTGATCTTTTAGCCCAAGTGTATATAAAACATAATCATTTAACTCATTGTTTTGATTTACAATTAGTACAACTTCATTGTAATTTTTAGGCCAAGTTCCTGCTACAATATCATATTGTGAATGTAATAATTCTTCATTGTCTAACATTTCTACCCATGCATCTTCATTCATCATATTAATCGAACTACTTGATATCATTGCCATAGGGGAATTCTTTTTAGCTTCTTGCATTCCTCCCATTCCCATTTTTTCCATTACAGTACTTGGATTTACTTGAATTACACCATTAGCAGTATCTTCTTTGTATAAATTTAATCTTAAGTTATAATCATATTTAATTGCATTACTATTTTTAACTATTTCATTATCTTCCTGTTCTAGATATTTTTTTAATTCTGTTAAATTATTATTCTCTAATTTGTTAGAAAGAATAGAAATCATTTTTGTCATTGTATTCTTTGAATATATTTTATTTGATTCTTTTTCCGTTACTGTTGCTTCTTCATTCATCATGCTCTCAATCATAGCTGCTGTATCTATTGTTGATTCATCTATTGTGATTGGATATGAAGATAATGTGTCTTCTTCTACCTTACTAATATAATTTTGAATACCCGTTGATAGTGCTAATATTAGTGCAATTCCTATAATTCCAATACTTCCTGCAAAAGATGTTAATATGGTTCTTCCTTTTTTGGTCATTAAGTTATTTAAGCTTAAATTTAGTGCTGTAAAGAACCTCATAGATGTTCTTTTTACGCATTTTTTGTTATATGTTTCTTTTTTCTCGTTCTTATAAGGATTCGAATCATCTGTAATTTTTCCATCTAGTATTCTAATAATCCTAGTTGAATATTTTTCTGCAAGGTCCGGATTATGAGTTACCATTATTACAAGTTTCGTTTTTGAAATTTCTTTTAGAATTTCCATTACTTGTACAGAAGTTTTCGTATCTAATGCACCAGTTGGCTCATCCGCTAAAATTATATCTGGATTATTTACTAAAGCTCTTGCAATAGCAACTCTTTGCATTTGTCCACCTGATAGTTGATTTGGTTTTTTGTATATTTGTTCTTTTAGGCCTACATCTTCCAATGCTTTTATAGCTCTTTCTTTTCTTTCTTTTTTACTAGTTCCTGACAAAGTAAGTGCAAGTTCAACATTAGAAAGAACTGTTTGATGTGGTATTAGATTATAATTTTGAAATACGAAACCAATTGAATAATTACGGTAAGCATCCCAGTCTCTATCTTTAAAATCCTTGGTTGACTTTCCATTGATTATTACATCTCCACTAGTATATCTATCTAATCCTCCTATTATATTAAGTAAAGTGGTCTTTCCTCCTCCACTTTGTCCTAATATTGATACAAACTCGCATTCTCTAAATTCTATATTTATGCCTTTCAATGCCTGAACAATAGTATCCCCAGACACATAGTCTTTTTTTATATCTTTAAGTTTTAACATGTTCTTTTCCTTTCTTTTATTATCTTTTTGATATTTTAACACTATATTCTGTCTTTAACAATTAATATTTAAAAAATTCACTTTTTATTCACATTCATAATTGTCAATTTTTTAAATTTTGCATATTATTTTAATATGGAGGTGAAATTTGTGGATTTTCAAAATTATGATGATTACATGAGAAATACGTTAGGTTTTTCTAGTACAGTAACGCCAATGGGTATACCAAATACCAATTATTCTAATATTAATTGTTCAAACATGTGTATGAATCCATATTCAAATATAACTTCTACTCAAATGTGGCAAGATATTTCTTGTAACTTAGAAAAAATGTATCCTGATTCTTATAATGCTATATATCCAATGATAAGCTCTGTTTGTAGAACAATTACTCTACCTATTACTGAAGATACGCTAAATAGTATAGTCAACGATATTTATGATAAAGCTGTTAATACTAATGTCATAAGTGTTAACGTTAATAATAGAGAGGAAAGTAGCGACAGACGTCCTAACAATCTTCCACCTAGAAGACCTCATCGTAACAAATTTTTAAATGACTTTATTAAAGTTTTGTTATTAAGAGAATTAATTAATAGACACAAAAAAATTCCTATATTTTAATTTTTTAACTTAAAACCAGCATGTTTATTTTCAAAACTAGAATTTTACATCTTACTTCTTTTCTTTAAGAGCTACATACTTTATTTGAAATTATACATACTGGTTTATTTTCTAATTATAAACATATAAAAATGTAGTACCACTATCTATTTCAATTTTTGAATACTTCATTTTCTTTATTTCTTCTGGAGCATCTTCTACCATTCCTTCATAAATAATATTATTATCATTTAGAATAACTTTAATACTTAGTAATCTAAGACTTCCAATATTATCATAAACTTTCATTTGCCATATTTACCTTCTTTTCATTATATTTTATTTTTCCAGTGTTTCTTCTAATTTATTATTAAAATCTAGATTATATTTTTTTAAATTAATTGGCCTTAGCTCTCTATTGGTAAAACAGTGTTTTGTTTCTCCTGTAAGAACAATTTGTCCATTTTCTTTATTTTTAACCTCATATCCTACAGTCATTCGAACACCATTATATTCCTTAGTATAAACATTTATTATTATTGTGTCACCAAAAGTCACATGGTGTTTATATGTAACATTTACCCCCAGCACTGGAATTGTTATATCATTCTCTTCTAATAATGAAAACGGCCATTTCATTTCTTCCATCCAAGCACATCTTGCTTCTTCCAAAAATCTAATATAATTAGAATGGTGTACTACACCCATTCTATCTGTTTCATAATAGTTAATACTTCTTTCAAATGTAAAGCTCATATATTCCTCCTTATTTTTATATTTTTTATTATATCATATAAGTGCAACTTTGTTTAGATTTATTGAAAAATTGTAATATACAAAAATAAGACATAGCCTTAGCTATGTCCTATTCTTCTAGTCTACTAGTACTATTTTATTTTCTTTTAAACTTTCTTGAACATTTATTACCCTTTGATTTGAAGATCCTTTCCATTTCAATGTTGGATTGTGTAACTCATCTACATACTGGCCATCTACTAAAACATCCACATATTTTAGCACTTCTTTGTCTTTTAAATCTTTATCAAATAAGAATCCTGACCAAACCCATACATTTTTTTCTGGATATTTTTCTTTAAATGCTTTGGCAAGTTCTTTCGTTCCATCTATATTTTTGGGGTGCATTGGTTCTCCTCCTAATATAGATAGTCCTTCAATATTGTCATTACCGCATAATTCTAATACTTTATTTATTGTATCTTGTGTAAATTCTTTTCCTCCATTAAAGTCGTGCGTTTCTTGATTAAAGCAATTTTTACAATTGAAAGTACATCCTTGCATGAATATTGAAACTCTAACTCCAGGACCATCTGCTATATCCATTTTTCTAATTTTATTGTATCT
>CALXBZ010000053.1 GCA_944386665.1 uncultured Clostridia bacterium | reverse complement strand
TTACGCTTTATTTTAAATCCCAAACTTCTAAAATAATCTACATACAATTTCCTATATTCTGCACTTGCTTCTTTTTGTATATTTTTAATAAGTTTTTCTTGTTGTTTTTTACTTAATTTAGAAAACTGTTCTCTCCAATCATTTTCATCTATATTTTTGTTGTTTCGTTCACTATATTCGTTATTTTTTTGAGTATAAGCATTGTAATATTCGTTATTACTTGTAACATTATTCATGTTAACATTATTGTTTAAATTATTACGTTCTTGTTCTTCTTTTTCTTCTAGTTCTCTATCGTATTTACTTCTTTTTTCATCATCGCTCAAAATCTCATATGCATCATTAATTTTTTTCATCATTGCTTCGGCATGCACTTTATTTTCTTCTGTTTGTAAATCTGGATGGTATTTTTTTGCTAAAGTCTTATATGCCTTCTCTATTACTTCTTTAGATGCTTTTCTGCTGACCTCTAATATATCATATAATGTTTCCATCGTTTACCTCTTACTTAATTATGCTTTTAGTATATCATTAATTAAATAAAAATAATAGTATTTTCTTCATTATTTTTATTTATTCTTACAATTTAATCCTACTATTTTCAATATTCAATCTATAAAGATTATTAATTACATATTTTGTTAATAGCACTGGCAAAACTATTGATTTTTGTTGATATCATGATATAATACAGTTAGCATAAATAAAATAGTTTGAAAGACTTTATTTATGGAATAACTTAATAAAATGGAGTGAAAAATTTGAAATTAGCGTCAGATGATGAAACATTAGCTGAAAACAAGGTTTTAATACTTTACGTTTTAGAAAAAGCTAATAAACCACTAACAAATGATGTATTATATAGAATAGTTATAGCAGCAGCTAACATGAATTATTTCTATTTTCAGCAATTCATGTTAGACCTAATTAATGTAGGATACATTTTTTCTTTTCAAATAGAAGACCAAACTTTATACAAAATAACAGATAGTGGTAAAAAGACTTTAGATTTAACATTAGATTTATTGCCTGGAATTATAAAATTGAAAGCAGACACAAATCTAAAGCCAATTATAGATAGCTCTGAAGAAGAACAATCTATCGTTGCAGAATATACACCACTTAGTGAGAATCATTATACTATTATTTGCAAAGTAGTTGAAAATAATGAAACTGTTTTTGAAGTAAAAACATTTGCCGGTTCACGTGAACAAGCAAAAGAAATTGTAGATAATTGGCAAAACAACGCTAGTACAATATATCCACAAATATTAGATATATTAACAACAAAGCCATAGGTCCGCACCCTATGGCTTTGCTTTATAACATATGTTTTTTATTCTTCCTTATTATCTTCACTTTTAGTCATTTGATAGTTTATACAATCATCTATTACAATTTGTTCATTCTCGTCCAACTTATATCTTGGCAATTCCGGCAATTCTTCTAATGTTCCAATTCCAAACATTTTTAAGAAATTTTCTGTTACACTATACATGGTAGGCCTACCTGGCAAATCAGCTTTTCCTACATTTTCTATTAAATTGTATTCTAATAATTTATATATAGTTCCGTCTGAATTAACCCCTCTTACAGCTTCGATTTCAGCTCTTGTAATTTTAGGATTATATGCAATTATTGCTAAGGTTTCCATTGATGCCTGCGATAAATTTGGTTTATTCCTTTTGTCAAATATTGGATACAAATATTCATACATTTCTTTTTTAGTAGCTAATTGATATCCATCTTCAACCTTTATTATTTCAATTCCTCTATCTTCTTTTTTATATTCTTCTTGCATACTTTCAATTATAGAAATAACTTCATCTGATGATATTTCTAATGTAGCCATTAATTCTTTTATTTTTATTACTCTTCCAGCAGCAAACAATATTGCTTCTATTATTGCTTTTTGTTTTTCTAATTCCACTTTATTTTTCCTTTCACAAGCTATAAGTTAATATTTAATAATTTATTTAGTTCATTTTTTGTTATTTTTGCTTCGTTACTAAAGCTATTTATACTTTTAGTATTATAGCAATAAATCTAAGCCTTTGCAATACAAAGTAAAAAATAATGAAATAACTTTAGTATACTTGAAATAACTCGAAAAATGTGCTATTCTATATTTAGTTTTGATTGAGAGGTGTTTAATATGAGTGAAGAAAAAAAAGATATAGAAATAGTTTCTGGCGATGGAACAGATTTAAATATTTCCCCTGTTTACGACAATCTTAATATTGCAAAACCTGAAGAAGACTCTAATACCAAGAAAAATGTTATAATACCAGAGGTAAAAAAATAGTAGTTGAATAACAACTACTATTTTTTAGCTTCACACTAAAAAATTAATAGCAACTAACTCTTTTCAACTATCATTTGCAAGAAAAAAGTGCTTTACTTTCGCAAAACACTTTTTTCTTATCTTAAAGGAATTTATTTATGTTCAATTTATCTATTTATATAGCCTCTTTATTTTCTTCTTCAGCTGGTTGTTCTTCATTTTTGCTATTATCCTCTTGATTAATTACTTCTAAACTTCCAACTGAAACTTCATATGCAACTTTATTTTCAACAGTTCCATCTTCATATTTTTTCTCATATTGTCTTGATTGAACTCTACCAACAACCTTAACTTCTGTTCCAACTTCCATGTTCTCACAAAATCTAGCTGTTCTTCCCCATGCTATACATGGTATATAATCTGATTTACTATATGCTCTATTTACTGCTAATAATACATCTGCTATTTCTCTACCAAATGGTGTTTGTCTATAAATTGGTTTCTTGCATATATATCCAATTAATGTAACCTCATTTGATATAAAGTCTTTTCTTGCTACAACTTCATTTTCTTGATCTTCTAGCATTTCTACATTTTTAGCAAATACTGTTAATACTAATTTGTTCTTTCCTTCTCCATAACTGTTATATGATCTAAATTGACCTTCAACTGTTATTTTGCTTTCAACTGGTAAACTTTGATCTACCATTAATCTCTCTGATATTGTGATTGGTATAATATCAGCATTTCCACTTAAACGTGGTACACTTAAATCGAATATATAGAATTTTTCTCCATATATTTCATGACTAAATCTTTTTTCGCTAGTTACCTTACCCACTAATATTATGTGGTTATTTTCTGAATAAACTGTATCCAACTTTAATTTCCTCCTCTTACTTTTTTTAAAGTACTTGTATTTTTAATGTTTATCTAACCTACAATACCTATTATACTACCATTTCTTGGTTTTGTCTACATAAAATGTTAATTTTTTTTTATTTTTTAGTAAAAAATGCCTTTTTATCTAGCATATAAGCTTGTTAATGCTATAATTATCATAATATTATATACATTTATATCTGATTTTACCTTTACTTTTATCTCTTGTGGCTCTATTTTTCTGTTATATATGCTTGTAATTGTGTTCTGTATGCATATTAGAATTTGATCCTCCTCAACACTTGATATGGTAATATCACTTTGCGAATTATATCCAAACGTAATTATATTAGCTTTTATGGTTTTATCAACATTCACATTTAAGTCCATATTTACAATGGCGTTTTTAGAATTTTTTAATATTTTATTCATTATTTCATTGTTTTCTATTTTTCTATTTAATATAAGAGTCTCCAATTTTATATTTTTTGTGTTTTCTATATTTTTTTCTTTTATATATAATACATCACAATTATTTACCATTTTTTTGGTAAGTACTTTATTTAACTGAGTTTGACTTTTTTGGTCAGTAATGATTTCAATAAAAGGCATATATATCTCCTTATTAATTAACTCTAGTTCTCATCTTGAAACGATATTAATTCACTTACTGTACACACTTCATATTGTTGTTGCTGTAAATTATGGATTATGTCCTCTATACTGTTATTGGTATATTTACCAGTATTATGTAATAAGATAATGCTTCCTGGCATAAGCCCATCATTTATTCTTTCACACATTTCTTCACTATTTAATCCATTATAATCTAATGAATCTATGTTCCATTGCACTGTTAAAAGATTTTGTGCTTTTGCCTCTTCTACTATTGTATTATCTATTTCTCCATATGGTGCCCTGAAAGTTGTTATTTTTTTATTTGTTATTTTTTCGATTTGTTCCGTACATTTAGATATTTCTTCTCTTATTTCTTCTTTTTTCTTTTTCTTTAAATTAGTATAATGATATGAAAGATTTCCTATTTCGTTACCATTATTTATAATTTTTTTTACTTCATCTGGATATTTTTGAGCCCATTCTCCGGTTATGTAGAAAGTAGCTTTTGCTTTCATTTTTGACAACGAATCTATTATACCGCTTATATTTTCTGCATTTTCACTGCAATTTATACTTATTGCAACTTTTTTTCTTTGTGTCTCAACTTTATAAATTAAATTTGATTTTACGCTTTTTGCAGATGTCGCTATAACATTGTTTATTCCATTATTAGCAATCATAGATATTGTAAATAGTACTATTACGGTTCCTATTGATATTAAATATGAATTTATCTTTCTTTTATTAAAAACAAAAAACATATATATTCCTCCTAAGTTATTACTTACTATTCAATATATATGTTTTCATTCTTTTTTTATTCATTATATTATTAATAAAAAAACAAACCAGAAATTTACTTTTGGTTTGTTTCTATTTTTTATTATTTCTTTTCTTCTTTTTTCTTTGCACTTGGCATTTCTAAATCATTAGCAATAATGTTGGCTTTTCCTATTACCATTATTAATCCAACAAATAATAATATTAGACCAACCATTACTAGCATAATTGATGTTACAATATTGTCTCCTATTACACTACTTTGGATTCCTGTAAATAACATTCCTACACCGATTATTGCTATTAATATCCAGAATACCCATACGATTGTCTTTACTTCTTCTTGTTTCTTAGCCATTTTTATTCCTCCTTCGTGTTATTTCTTGTTACATTATATTTAAAAAAAATACAAAAGTCAATATTTCTTTTAAACTTCTCTACATTTTATTACTAATCTTTGTGTTCCATAATTTTTGCATGTAATTAAAGTCATTTCTCTCTTTCCATTTGTTAATTGACTGGTGCAACTAACATCAGTTGGATCTACTACGAATTTATTATATGCCTCATATGTAACAGATTTTCCTGTACTCATATCTTGTAAAACAGCCGTATCTCCTATTTCCATTTGAGATAGTTTACCAAATAATTTTCCATTTGCATAGTTATGTCCTACAATACAATAGTTTCCTACTTCGTTTGGTCCTTGTCCCCAATATTTGTTTAATGATATTTTTAGTAATTCTTCCGAAGTTTCCGAAAGTACAGCATAATCAATTCCTAATTTAGGTATTGTGAGTCTTGAGTCTATTGTATATTCCTCTCCATTATCTGTAGTATAAATTTCTTGGGATGTTTCTTCCTCCTGAGTAGGTATATATTCTTGAATTTGTTCTTCCATATTGTTTGATTCGTTTGTATCTATAGCAACTATTAGAACGTCATTTATTATATTTCTTGTTGTATTATCATTTTCTATTGTATTGTTTTCTTTTCTTTTGTCTATTAGACTTAAAAGTTGCTGTCCAACTTCTTCACTTTTATTTCTATCATTTTCTGCATATATATAATATGAAAATAATACACAAATTAAGAAAACGGATAAAAAGAATCTTATTTTATACATTCTTTTTTTTCGTTTCAATTCTGGTGTTATATATAATCTCTCTGTAACTAAAATCTGATTCATATGTATCCTTTCCTTAAAATCACAATTTCTAAAAGTATTATATCATGTTTTTAGAAAGTTTAAAAGACTTATTTAATAAATTATTTTACCATTTCTTGTAACATTTTACTAACACTAGTACTAACTTTTTTTATAAAACACTAAATAATTAGTAATATTTCAATTATACTTAAGTATTTTTATTCAATTTTTGCATTTTCAGTTCCAACAATTTCTTGCAATTCTTCAAGTATTTCTTTTGTAACGTATAGTCCTCCTGCTGGGTCTTCTTTTTCTCCATTTACAATCTTTACCTGTATATTATTTTTGTCACCTGCAAAAAATTTTAGGGCTCCTCTTAATTTATCTTTTTGTTTTTCATCTAATTTAGTAATATTTATTATTAAAGCTTTCTTTTTATTATCTGAAAGTTTTGTTATCTCTCTTGCGACTATTTTTGTTTCTTCATCTTCTCTTATACTTAAACGCCCTTCAACAAGTACAATGTTTTCATCAATTAATTCATTTGAACATTTCATGTAACAATTTTCAAATACTATTATCTCACAACTTCCATATAAATCCTCTATTGTTACAAATGCCATTATTTTATTATTTTTAGTATATTTTTTCTTAACTGATGTTATTATTCCTGCATATTTTACAAATTGGCCATCTTTAAGAATTTGTACTTTATTTGATAAGTTTTCTGGATTTATATTATCTCCTTCTAGTTCAGATATTTCTTTTGCGTCTCTTATTTGAAGTGTATTTATATTTGTTTGTTTTTCTATTTGTTCCCTATATTTTTCAAGAGGGTGACCAGAAATATATATTCCTAACATTTCTTTTTCCATTGATAAAAGTTCTTGGTCAGTATATTCTTTTAATGTCGTGTATTTATATTTTAGCTTCTCCATATTACTTTCTTGTGTATCATTTGCTGAACTTTCAGTCATATCGAACATTGATACTTGACCTTGTATGTTTTTCTTAGATGATCCATTTATTGTATCTAATATATCCTCAAAAGATGCCATGAGTGTACTTCTAGTTTCTGCAAAACTATCAAAAGCTCCTGCTTTTATTAAGCTCTCTATACACTTTTTATTAACAGATTCGCCTTCCATTCTTTCGCAAAAATCAGTAAAGCTCTTATATTCTCCGTTTCTTTCTCTGTTCTCAACAATATTATCAACTGCTGCAACTCCAACATTCTTAATGCTTCCTAGCCCAAACCTTATTTTTCCATTATCCACTGTAAATTTTGTATAACTTCTGTTAATATCTGGCTTTAAAATATCTATTTTTAATCTTTTACATTCATCTATGTATTCAGGTATTTTGTCTAAATTGCCTAAGAAACTATTTAGCATGGCAGCCATAAATTCTGTTGGATAATGTGTTTTTAAATATGCGGTTCTATACGATACAACCGCATAACAAGCTGCGTGTGATTTATTAAATGCATATTTTGCAAATTCCGCCATTTCATCAAATATTTTATTTGCTGATTCTTCATCTATTCCATTTCTTACACATCCTGGAACTATTACATTATCGTTTTCATCAAGTTGACCATGAATGAATACTTCTCTTTCTTTTGCCATGACATCTAACTTTTTCTTACCCATTGCA
>CALXBZ010000052.1 GCA_944386665.1 uncultured Clostridia bacterium | reverse complement strand
GGTGCATCTTTAGTACAGAGCAAACAATTTTAGCTCACACAAATAATAAACCTAAATTACCAGATGGATTTGAATTTCTGCCTGTAAAAAGAAGTATAAATATAAAAAAAGAAAAAGATAACAAAGAACAATACATTGATTTATTACTTGAAGCAGATCCGAACGAAAATATGGTTAACAAATACTTATATGATGGAGAACTGTTTGTATTAACATATAATGATGATGTAGCATGTATTGCTGTTACTTTAAAAATAGATGAGAATACGGTAGAATTAAAAAATATAGTAACCAAAAAAAATTATAGAGAAAAAGGATTAGGAAAAAAAATGCTAAAATATTTAGCAGACAATTATAAACAAAAATATGACAAGATGTTAGTGGGAACAACAGAAAATAATATTCCATTCTATGTAAAACAAGGGTTTGATAAATATGAAAGTACAATAAAAAATTATTTTATAGATAATTATGACAAAGAAATAAAAGATGGAGAATTACATTGTACAGATTTAATATATTATTCAAAAGATTTAAAAAAGAGATAAGGTGGACTTAAATAAAAGTTCACCTGTTTCTATTAGTAAATAAGTCAAAAAAGGTGTATACCCCCTTATTTACAAAATACCGTAATGGGTATATAATAGTTCGGGTGGTGATAAGAATGAGCGAATTAAATAAAAAGAAAACTATAAGAAGTGAAGATGAGAAGAAAAAAATAATTAATCGTTTAAATAGAATGAAAGGACAAATTACTGGAATTGAAAAAATGGTTCATAATGATGCTTATTGTAATGATATATTAATTCAAGTGGTTGCTGTTGAAAAATCAATGAAAAGTTTAGCAAATTCTATATTACAAAGCCATATATATAGATGTGTAGCTGAAGATTTAGAAAAAGGAAATATAGAAGTCATTGATGAATTAATAAGTTTATTTAAAAGATTTAATAATTAAAGGAGTGAAACTTTATGAAATCAGAAAAAAATATTTTAACTGCATTTATTTTAAACGTAGCATTTTCTATATTTGAATTAATAGGAGGAATATTTACAAATAGTATATCAATAATCTCTGATGCAGTTCACGATTTTGGTGATGCATTAAGTATAGGAATATCTCTAATATTAGAAAAAATAAGTAAAAAGAAACCAGATGAAAAATATAC
Organism: uncultured Clostridia bacterium; assembly: GCA_944386665.1. Taxonomy (GTDB): domain Bacteria; phylum Bacillota; class Clostridia; order TANB77; family CAG-508; genus CAG-245. The sequence continues at coordinate 6,231 of CALXBZ010000052.1, read as the reverse complement.
ATATGGTTATGCTAGATATTCAGTTTTAGGAGCACTAATAACAACAATTGTACTAACAATAGGATCGATATTTGTAATATTAGGTGGAATAAATAGAATTTTAAATCCAAAGCCAATTAACTATGACGGAATGATTATTTTTGCAATATTTGGAGTAGTAATTAATTTTCTTGCAGCGTATTTTACAAGAGAAGGTAATTCAATAAATCAAAAAGCAGTAAACTTACATATGATTGAAGATGTTTTAGGCTGGGTAGTGGTTTTAATAGGGGCTATACTAATGAAATTTACAAATATCTCATTAGTAGATTCAATTATGTCAATAAGTATAGCAATATTCATACTTATAAATGCCTTCAAAAACTTAAAAGATATTTTAGACTTATTTTTAGAAAAAACACCTAAAGACATATCAGTAGAAAAAATAAAAAAGCATTTACTAGATATAAAAGAAATAGAAGATGTTCATCATATTCATATTTGGAGTATGGATGGATTTTCAAACTATTTAACAATGCATATTGTTACAGAGAACAAGAATATAAAAGAATTAAAAAACAAAATAAGAAAAGAGATGAGTGAGCTTGGCATTTCTCATACAACAATAGAAATAGAAAATAAAAATGATAATTGTGAAGAAAAAGAATGTGAAATTAAGATAAATAATGAAGGAATTCATCACCATCATCACCATTAGAAATATAATTAGAAAGGAATATGAAGAAATATGAAAGAAATAAATTTAAAAGTAAAAGGAATGCACTGTGAAGGATGTGAAAACAGAATTAAAAATTCTTTAAGTGCAATAGATGGGATTGTTGAAGTTAGTGCAAACCACAGTAATGGTTCTGTTATAATTAAAGTAAATAAAGATATTGAATTAGAAAATATAAAAGAATTAATAGATGATTTGGGTTTTGAAATAGAGGAAAATTAATTATGAAAAATATTATATTAGAAATAGAAGGAATGACTTGTAGTGCTTGTTCTAATGGGTTAGAGAAATATTTAAATAAACAAAATGGTATTATAAATTCAAATGTAAATCTAGTAATGGCAAATGCAAGTATAGATTATGATGAAAATATCCTAAATCAAGAAAAGATTGAAAAATACATAAAACAAGCAGGATTTAAAAGTAGAGGAATTTTTAAAGAACTCAAAATTGAAAGAAAGAATAAAAATGAGAAAATAAAGTTTATAGTGTTTTCAATTTTATCAGTACTTCTAATGTATATATCAATGGGACACATGATAAATTTGCCAGTACTTTCTATGTTTGATCCACACAAAAACCCTATTACTTATACTTATTCATTATTGATTCTAACATTATTTTTTTTAATTTATGGATATGATATTTTAAAAAATGGATACAAAAATTTAATTCACAAAATTCCAAATATGGATACATTAGTATCAATTGGAGTGATTAGTAGTTTTATATATAGTTTATATGGAATGTATAGAATCATAATAGGTGATTATAGTTATACAATGAATTTATATTTTGAATCATCAGCAATAGTAATTTATTTTGTCAAACTTGGAAGATATTTAGATGGGATTAATAAAGATAAAACAAAAGAAGCAATAAAAAAATTAGTTGAAATAACACCAAATCAAGCTACTATTGAGATAGATGGAAAAGAAAAAACAATAACTTTAGATGAAATAAAAAAAGGAAATATATTGATAAGCAAACCAGGAAAAAAAATAGCTGTTGATGGAGAAATAGTAGAAGGAAAGGCGCATTTTGATGAATCATTTATAACAGGAGAAAGCAAACCTATAATGAAAGGAAATGGAGAAAAAGTAATTGCAGGAAGCCTTAACTATGATGGATTTATAAAATATAAAGCTGAAAAAATAGGAAGAGAGTCAACTGTATCAGAAATAGTGAGATTAGTTATAGAAGCAAGTAATACAAAAGCACCAATAGCAAAAATTGCAGATGAAATTTCAGGACATTTTGTGCCAATTGTACTAGTAATTTCAATTATAACATTAGTTATATATTTGTTGATAGGATTAGGTGTGTCTACTGCTATTTCAACATTTGTTACAATTCTTGTAGTTGCTTGTCCTTGTAGTTTAGGACTAGCTACACCACTTGCTATTGTTATAAGTGAAGGAGTTTGTATTAATAATGGAATATTAGTTAAAAAGAGTGAAATACTAGAAACTGCTTCAAAAATAGACACTATAGTTTTTGATAAAACAGGAACATTAACTTATGGAAAACTTAAAATTTCCAAAGTATATAATTATAGTAATATTGATAAAAAAGAACTTTTACAAATAGCTGGAAGTATAGAAGCAAAGACAACACATCCAATTGGAAAAGCATTTTTAGACTATATGGAAGAAGAAAAATTAAATAAATTAGTAGTGGATAATTTTGAAAATGTATCTGGATATGGAATTATAGGTGAAATAGAAAATCAAAAATATATTTTAGGCAATAGAAAAATAGTAGAAAAATATTCTATTTCAAATACTCACATAGAAGATGAACAAAAATTGTCTACTAAGGGAAATAGTATTATATATGTAATTAGAAATGAAGAAATAATTGCTTTAATTGGAGTAAACGATATTGTAAGGAAAAATGCTAAGGATACTATAGAAGAATTAAACAAAAATAATATCCAAACAATTATGCTTACAGGAGACAACAAGGAAACTGCTGAAAACATAGGAAATGAAATAAAAATTACAAAAATAATTCCAAATGTGTTGCCAAAAGAAAAAGCTGAAATTATAAAAAAGTTGAAAGAAGAAAATAGAAAAGTTATGATGTGTGGAGATGGAATAAATGATAGCCCAGCCTTGGCAAACAGTGATATTGGAGTAAGTGTAAAAAGTGGAACAGATATAGCGATTGATTCTTCAGATGTAATTTTAATTAAAAATGATTTAGGCTCTATTTTAAAATTAATAAATATAAGCAAAAATACAGTAAGAAATATAAAACAAAATTTATTTTGGGCCTTTTTCTATAATGTGTTAATGATACCTATAGCAATGGGAATATTAAGACCAATAGGATTATATATAAACCCAATGATTGCAAGTTTAGCAATGGTATTTAGTAGCTTAACAGTAGTAGTAAATGCATTAAAGTTGAAGAAACTAAAATAATGTAGCCAAGATAATATGTGAAAAAATTTATAGAGAGGATTTGTCCTTATGTTGAATGATAAAACATATAATTATTTACGTACAATTCCCAAAGGGAAAGTCGTAACATATAAACAAATAGCAGAATATTTAGGCAATTCTAAACTATCCAGAGTTGTTGGAAATATATTACATAAAAATCCAAATGAAAATAAATATCCATGCTATAAAGTTGTAAATAGCAAAGGTTGTTTGTCAAAAAAATTCGCTTTTGGAGGAATTGAAAAACAAAAGGAAAAATTAGAAGTAGAAGGAATAGAAGTTATAAAATACACAGTTGATTTAAACAAATATCAATACAAAGGCTAAAGAAAGATAGTAATTTGAAAGAGAGTGTGTTAAAGTATGCATGAAAGCATTGTACAAATTATAATTTCTACAGGAGAGATATAAGTCATATAATTTTTATTAAACAAATAAGTATTTCAAGAGAGAGTTTAGTTTTTTTGCCACATGTATTTATATATAAGTGGGCTAAGGACAAAGTACAATTGTTAAATGATTTAGTAAATACTTATAACGTAGACGGATTAGAATGTATGCATAGTGAATTTAGTGAAGAAGAAATTACAAATAACATCAGATTTAATAAAAAATTGGATAAGAATTTAATAAAAACATTAAATGATTAACACTAAAAAAGACATATGGGTTATTAAAACTCGTATGTCTTTTTTTAAAATAAAAACACTTCTATTAAATTTAAAAAATAAAGAAACTTTTCTAATGAATGGAAGTTGTTTTCATATTAATACTATTTTAACAATGTTTAGAAATTTAATAATAAGAGTATATATTGTATATAATAGTTATTGTTAAAAAATTAATAAAGTAATCTATGTAATATAAAATTTTAGAAGGGAAATAAGAATGAAAGATAAAGAACAGATAAATTTTAAAAGTGATAATGATAGAAAAATTAGTATAGCTTTAAAAATCTTTTCTACAATTTTTTTAATTATAACAATAACATTCTACGCTTTAATAATAAAGCTAGATTTTTTACCAAGTAAGCATCTTATATTTTTAACTATATCAGAAATAATATTTACATTTTCCGTTTTGGTTGGATTAAACAAAACACATAGAACATACAAGATAAATATATTGTGTCTTGTTATAGCAATAATAGCATCAGGAGCACATATGTATATGTCAAATTATGCATATGCTACAAATAAGTTTTTAGAAACAGTTCTTCAAGAAAATAAGGAAACAGAAGAATATTATTTAATTGTAAGAAAGTCTAGTAGTTATAAAAAAATAGAAGATCTTAATAAAAAAAATATAGTTTTTTTTAAAATAGAAGAAGATATAAGAAAAAAGATTAAAGATATAATTGATATTTCATTTGAAGAAGAAAACAATTTAATAAATTTGGGAGAAAAATTAATAAACCAGAAAAAAGATATAATATTAGTAAGCTCATCACAATACAACATGTTAACAGAGGAGATAAAAGAATTTAAAGATAATACTAATATAATATATAAATCAAATCATGAAATTAAAAATACCATAGAAGTTAATATAGAGAGTTCAAAACATACTATAGAAACTGGAAAATTTAATGTGTATATTAGTGGAATTGACACATCAGGAAGTATTAGTAATGTTTCAAGAAGTGATGCCAATATTGTAGCTACAGTTAATAAAAAAACACATACTGTATTACTTACATCTATTCCAAGAGATTATTATATAACACTTCATAATAAAAATGCTAAAGATAAATTAACTCATTCTGGATTATACGGCATAAATGAAACTCTTACAACAGTAGAAGATTTATTAGATATAGATATAAACTATTATGTAAGAGTAAATTTTACTACAGTAATCAAACTAGTAAATACATTGGGAGGAATAAATGTATATTCAAATTATGACTTCAATACTCAAGGATATAACTTTAAAAAAGGATATAATTATCTAAACGGAGAAGAAGCGTTAGCATTTAGTCGAGAAAGATATTCATTTGTTTCAGGAGATAATCAAAGAGTTAAAAACCAACAAGCAGTTATAGAAGCAATAATAAGAAAAGTAATGAATAGTACCACAATATTAACTGAATATACAGATATTCTAGAATCATTAGAAGGAAGTTTACAAACTAATATTGAACAAAAGGATATAAGCAATTTAGTTAAATACCAACTAAATAATATGTCTTCATGGAAAATTGAGAATAATGCATTAACAGGAATAGGTTCATATCAACCAACATACTCAATGGGACAATTAAAGTCTTATGTAATGTTACCAGATGAGACATCCATAGTAAATGCAAAAGAAAAAATATATAGTGTATTAGATGAATAATTAAGAAAGGGGATTAAGCAAGAAAAATAAATTTTGTAATAATAAATCATATAAAAAAATAATATATATTATAGTTATACAAATTTCAAGAGGGAGCTGATATATATGCAAAGAAAAATACCTTTTTCAAAACCTGATATTACTGATGTGGAAATAAATGAAGTGATAGATACTTTAAAATCTGGTTGGATAACGACTGGTAAAAAAGTAAAGGTGTTTGAGGAAAAAATATCAGAATATTGTGGTAATGAAAAAACTATTTGTTTAAATTCTGCAACAGCTCGGATTAGAATTAATATTAAGGATTTTAGGAATAGGAAAAGAAGATGAAGTAATTGTGCCTGCATATACTTATACTGCGTCTGCAAGCGTTATTGTGCATGTTGGAGCAAGAATTAAATTCATAGACAATGAAAAAGACAGTTTTAAAATAAATTATAACTCAATAGAAAACTTAATAACTACAAAAACCAAAGCAATAATTTTAGTAGACTTAGCAGGGGTTACAGCAGATTATGAAAAAGTATATGAAATTGTAGAAAAAAGTAAACATAAATTTAATCCTAGCAATGGAATACAAGAAAAAATAGGTAGAATTGTAATTATAGCAGATGCAGCTCATTCTTTTGGTGCAAGTTTGAAACAAAAAAGAAGCGGAAAATTAGCAGATTTTACAAGTTTTTCATTCCATGCTGTAAAAAACTTAACTACAGCAGAAGGAGGAGC
>CALXBZ010000051.1 GCA_944386665.1 uncultured Clostridia bacterium | reverse complement strand
AAAAAATTATCAAATTTATTAGAACCACTTAAAGCTGATTACAGAAAAGACATAGATAAAATTGAAGAAAAAGATTTTGATATATTTGGCAATGTAAGTGAAGATAAAACAAAAATTAAAACGTTAAAAAACAATAAACATAGAGAAACAGAAAAAGATAAATATAAAGTATTAAATGTAAATTTGAATACAGAATTAGACGCATTTACTGAAAAACTTAAAGAATTAAGAAAAATACTTATAGATGAATCTGATAAAATAGAAGTTCCATATGATATAGCACTATACAAAGCTAGTAATGACAAGCTTGCACCAGAAGGATTTGATAAATTTAGTATAAATCCATTTGAAGCTTTAAACAATTTAGAAAAAATAGCTACATCAAAAGAAACATATTTGTATAAAATAAATGTACCTGAAAATACAAAATTAGTATTTTACTCGAATATAACTTTTTTTGAAAATAATAATCAAACACTACCTTTAGGAATGGATATATCACAAGAAGGGCTAATAAACATGGATTTATACAATTTGGAATTAAAAGATAAATGCGAATTCAATATAAACATATTTAAAGACGAATTTAAGAATTTTGTAAAGAAAGTAAAAGTTTATGAATATAATTTAAAAGCAAATATTACATAAACTAAATTTTAAATAGGAGGAAAAATGATTAATAGAGCAATTATAATTGTACTTGATGGATTTGGAGTTGGCGAAGCTCCAGATGCAAAAAAATATAGAGATGAAGGAAGCAATACACTAGCAGGAATATACAACAATACATCATTAAAAATTCCAAATATGCAAAAACTAGGAATATATAACATAGATGGAATTGAAGTAGGAGAAAAAGTTAAAACAACAATAGGTGCGTATGGAAAAGCACAAGAACAGGCTGACGGCAAAAATAGTCCAGTTGGACATTGGGAAATATCTGGATATATAAAACATCCGGGATTCAAAACATATCCCCAAGCATTTCCAAAACAATTAGTGGATGAATTTATAGAAAAAACAAAAGTAAAAGGAGTTTTGTGCAATGAAGTTGGCTCTGGAACAGAAATACTAAAGCGTTTTGGAGAAGAACATATAAAAACAGGAAAGCCTATAATATACACATCAGCGGATAGTGTATTTCAAATAGCAGCACATGAAGATATAATTCCAGTAGAAAAACTTTATGAGATTTGTAAAATTACAAGAGAAATATTAGACAAACCAGAATACAATATTGGAACAGTAATAGCAAGACCATTTATCGGAGAAACAGCAGAAGATTTTACAAGAACTTATAATAGAAGAGATTTCGAATCAGCCACATTTGGAAAAACAATGTTAGATATCATAAAAGAAAACAATAAAGAAGTAATAGCAATAGGGAAAATAGAAGATTTATTTACAGGAAGAGGAATAACAAAAGTTATACACACAAGTGGAAATGCAGATGGAATAGAGAACACAATAAATTGTATAAAAGACAATACAGAAGGATTAATTTTTACCAATTTAGTAGATACAGATATGCTATATGGACATAGAAATAATATTAAAGGTTATGCAGAAGCTTTGGAATATTTTGATTCAAAACTCCCAGAACTTATGGATAATTTAAAAAATACTGATATGTTAATTATAACAGGTGACCATGGTAATGATCCAAGTACTCCAAGCACGGATCATTCAAGAGAATATGTGCCAATTTTAATATATGGCAAACAAATTAAAGAAAATATTAATTTGGGAACAAGAAAAACATTTGCAGACATATCTGCAACTATCTTAGAGATATTAAATCTACCAAAACTAGAAAATGGAGAAAGTTTTAAAGAACAAATATTGAAGCCATAGGATGTATTCCTATGGCTTTTGTTATTAAAGTATTAATCTATATCAGTTTTTACAATTGCATGTTCTTCTAATAATTCTGGCTTTCTTAGATATTTTGAAAGCAATTTAAAAGAATTGGCATAGTAATATCCATCACAAATTCTTTCATCTCCAACAAATGCTATTGAAATACACTTTTCTTCATGGATTTCATCATCATCATAAACATAACTTTTTTTCTTTTTCCCCATTGCAAAAAATAGGCTAGTAGTTCCAAAATTATATAAATGGTGATAAATACTATCAATTCCTAAAGAACCAACATTAGTTAGAAAAACACTTGTGTGAAATGGACTAGCAGCTATAATTGATTTTGGCATAGCCCCATGTTTATCTAAAAAAGTTAAAAATTTAACAGCGATTCTAAGTGCAAAATTAGGAACTAAACTTAAAGCTTTAGCTAAAATATCGGTATTATTAGAGTTTTCAATATTTTTGTTTTGTTCTATTGCATTATCAAGTTTTTCTTTTACTTCAAAAATATTTTCTGTACCATTAAATGGTAATTTTATAGTGGTTTCCTCTCCTTCATCAGAAAGGTTTTTCTTAATTGCTAGAGAAACAAATATCTGATTTCTAGCGTATAATGTACCATTTATAGCAAATCTATTTAAAGAAGGCCTCTCGGCAAGAATTCGAACTAAAGCAGCATAAATAATATTCATATAAGATAATTTTATACCTTCTTCAGCTTTTTTGTCTATGTATTCATCCATATATTTTAATATAATATCTTGTTTAAAATATACTTGTGAGTCAACTCTTTCTAACATAATATTAGGAATAACCCTAAAAAACGGAGGAATAGTTTTTAACTTTCTTCCATCACTTCTACGTCCAAACATTTTAAAATCTCCCTTTTACTTAATAAATTAATTTTACAATGTTTGACGAATTTTGTCAAATATTAAAATAATTTGTAACAACAATAATTTAGCTATACCAAATAAAAGAACATATAAATATTAAAACAGAACACTTGAAATTCATATATTTTAAAGTATAATAAAATTAAGAGATATTAGAAAGCAGGAAAAAGAATGTTAGAACAATTAAGAAAATGTGAAATTTGCCCTTTCAGATGTAAAGTAAATAGATTAGAAGGACAAAAACGGAAAATGTAGATGTAATGATAAAATAAAAATAGCAATGTATTCACTTCATAATTTTGAGGAACCATGTATTAGTGGAAAAGAAGGTTCTGGAACAGTATTCTTTTCAAATTGCAATTTGAATTGTATTTATTGCCAAAATTATAAAATTAGTCAAGAGGAAAAAGGATACGAAATTTCAATAGGAGAACTTTCAGATATATTTTTAAAGCAACAAAGAAGCGGAGCAAATAATATTAATTTAGTTACTCCAACAATGTATGCATATCAAATAATAGAGGCTATAAAAATTGCAAAGACAAAAGGATTAAATATACCAATTATTTATAACACAAATGGTTATGAAAATGTGGAAACTATAAAAGATTTAGCAGGATATATAGATGTGTACTTGCCAGATTTAAAATATTATTCTAATGAAATCGCAATTAAATATTCAAAAGCACCAAATTATTTTAATATAGCTACAAAAGCAATAATTGAAATGATAAATCAAGTAGGAAGTCCAGAATTTGATGAAAAAGGAATAATAAAAAAAGGTGTAATTATAAGACATTTAGTTTTGCCAGGACACATACAAAACTCAAAGAATATATTAAAATGGTTAAAGAATAATGTAGATAAAGAAATATATATTAGTGTAATGGCACAATATTTTCCAACATACAAAGCAAAAGAAGATAAATATTTAAATAGGAAGTTAACAAACAGAGAATACACAGAAATAGAAAATTATTTATATATGTTAAATATAGAAAATGGTTATATGCAAGATTTAGGAAAACATGAAGAAGAGTATGTGCCAGATTTCTAAGGTTAAATTATGTTACTAAAAATTTATTCACATGGTAAAAAATGCAAGGAAATAAGAATTGAAAAAATAATTAATATAACTTATAATTAAATTAAGAATAATAAAGGAAAAGGATTGTTAGTATGGTAAAAAATACAAAAGAAAGAATTATATATGCAATAATAAATTTAAGTTTAATATTAATTATTGCAAGTCTAACACTATTCATATATTTTGTATTAAAAAATGATAAAGAAGAAATATTTAATGAATATGAAAATAATGTTAATACTATTTTTTCAACTTTAGAAGCACAAACGAATAACATTGTAACAGAAACATTAACAGAAAACAAAGAAACATTAGTAATTCCCGTTGAAGAAATCCCAATATATAATAATGAGGAATATGATTTTACTAAAATCAATAACAATAGGTACTATTATAATCAATTAGATGATACAGCTAAATCAATATATGATTCTATAGAGAAAAATTTAAATAATATGAAGTCTGGTAATTATCAAATAAAATTACCAAACACTGTTTCAGATGTACTAAAAAATGGCAGTGGAGAAGAAGTGCTACAACAAAGTTTTCAATCAGCATGGGACGCTTTATCTTTAGATAGAACAGATATCTTTTTTATAGATATATCAAAAATAACTTTAAGAATAAAAAAGACTACATATATAAATAGAACATCGTATTCTTTAATAATAATTCCAGAAGATGAAAATGGATATTTAGAAGATGGAATAGAAAACAAGGACATGGTGGAACAAATGTTGAATAAAACAAAAAATAGTAGAGATGAAATAATCAATAGTATCTCAGGAGATACATATACTAAAGTATTGCAAATACATGATTGGATTATTGAAAACTTAGAATACAGTTCAGATTTTCAAAATGCAAATGTATATAATATATATGGAGCATTAATTGAAAAAAATGCTGTATGTGAAGGATATGCAGAATCGTTTAAATACATGTTAGATGAATTAGGAATACCATGTATATTAGTTAAAGGTACAGCTACTAATTCAGAAGGAGTAACAGAAAACCATGAATGGAATTATGTGAAATTAGAAGAGAAATGGTATGCAGTAGATGTAACATGGGATGACCCAATATCAAAAGGACTTGGATATATAACCAATAAGGAAAAACATAGATATTTTCTGCAGGGGGCGGAAACAATGAATAAAAAACACATACCTAAAGGGAAGATAACAGAAGCAGGACAAGAGTTTGTCTATCCTGAATTAGAAGCAAGTGAATATAAAAGATAAAAAATAAAAGCTAAAGTGTAAAAGAATGTTCTTTTAACTTTAGCTTTATTTTATATAAATTATTTTTTATTTTCCAATTATTTTTGGACCGATATTAGTTACTGTTCCAGCACCAATTGTTAGAACTATATCATTAGGCATAACTCTATCTCTTATGTATTTTGCGATTTCATCAAAATCTGACATATAGATAGCACGTTTACCAATTCTATTAATATTAATTTGATTAACTAGATCTTGAGAAGAAACTCCAACAGTATTTGACTCTCTTGCTGCATAAATATCTGTCACAATTATATTATCAAAACCTGATAAAACTTGAGCAAAATCAGTCAATAAATTTTTGGTTCTACTATAAGTATGAGGTTGAAAAATAACCCATGATCTATTATATTTCTTTTTCTTCATAGCATCATATACAGCTTTGATTTCTGTAGGATGATGACCATAATCATCATATACATAAGCACCATTAGTATTTCCTACTAATTCAAATCTTCTATGTGCACCAGTATATTTTAATAGACCAGATTTTATAATCTCTTTATCAATTCCATATTCGTAACAAGTTGCAATACAAGCCAAAGCATTATATACATTATGAGTTCCTGGAACCGAAAGCTTTATACTCTTATAGAAAGAATTATTTCTATATACGTCAAAAAGTGGAAATCCATTATTGTCAAAAGTAATATTTCTAGCAATAAAATTAGACTTATCATTTTTAATACCAAAAGTTACAATTTTAGCATTTGTATTTTTATATAAATCAACACAATTAGGGTCATCTGAATTTACTACTAATAAACCATCATTTGGTAATAGTTTTACAAACTTTACAAATGCGTTTTTAATGTGTTCTAAATCATGAAAATAATCTAAATGATCATTGTCTATATTTAAAATTATTTCTGTTTTAGGGTGAAATTTTAAAAAGCTTTCTACATATTCACAAGATTCAAGTAAAAAGTATTCACTATTTCCAACTCTATAATTACCATCTATTTGTTTTAAAATAGCACCAACTTGAATAGTTGGATCTTTGCGAGCTTCTAAAAAACAAGAAGAAATCATAGATGTCGTTGATGTTTTTCCATGTGTACCAGAAACACAAATAGTTTCTTTATAAGCTTTAGTAAGTAAACCTAAAAAAGTAGATCTTTCCATTGTCTCTATATTTAATCTTTTAGCTTCAAGCATTTCAATATCATCATTAGATATTGCAGCACTATAAACTACTAAGTCAGCTTTTCTTAAATTATCTAAATCATGTCCAATTACTACAGGAATTCCATTATCTTTCAATTTTATAACGTACTCTGTTAAATTTGCATCTGAGCCTGTAACGTAAATGCCCCATTTTTTTAAAATGGTAGCAATACCGCTCATACTTGTTCCACCAATACCTAACATATGTATATGTTTATAATGTTTTAATTCTTCTAAATTAACCAAAACGAGCACTCCTTTACATTTATTGTTTATCATTGACATATTATATACTTAAATACAATTTTTTTCAACCTATTTATATAAAGAAAAATAAGCCATTATAAATATACTATAAAGTAAAAAAAATATTACATATTAGTTATGTATGTGAAAAAAATATAAATAATGACAAAAATAGTTAAAAAATTTAATATTTTTTCAAAAAATAGAAGGGAAAAAATATTAAATGGAGAATAATATAAATGTACACATAAATAATTGTACAAAAATAAAAAAACATTGGAAGGCGGTGCTCACATGGAAATTACAGAAGTACGTGTTAGAAAAGTTAATTCAGGAAATAGAGTGAAAGCAGTTGCACAAATAACATTTGATAATGAATTTGTTGTTCATGAAATCAAAGTTATAGAGAGACCAGAAGGCTTATTCATAGCTATGCCTAGAAGAAAAAAGAATGAAAGGTATTACGATATAGCTCATCCTATTAATCAACAAGTAAGAGATAAACTTACAAAAGCTGTATTAGAAAAATATGATGAAGCAGAGGAACCAGAAGCAAACTCAGTAGAGAATGTAGAAGAACCAGATGCTGAATAATTAAAAAAATACAAATGTCCTTTATTGGAGTAAATCGAAAGAGTTCAAACTTTTTCTATTTGCTCGATAAAGGATATTTTTTATTAAAGTTCTATAAATAAAAAATATACATACAATTAGTAGAAAGCTTCTAGATTAAATGGTAAAAATATTCAGCATAAAAAAAATTAAGAAAAATGTAGAATTTTGTTGAAAAAATGAAATAAATATAGTATGCTATAGATAATGTTAAAATACATATTAACAATTGGTAAAATAAAAATTACCAAAAATGAAAGGGGGATATTTAATATGTACAATAGTTATGCAAGAAGTGCTAGTGGATTTCAAACAACGAGTGCTCCAAATGCGGGAGGGTTAATTTGGATAATAATTTCCATAGTATTAGCCGTAGTAGGAGGAATAGCAATATACTTTACATTCCTAAGCAAAAAAAATGAAAGAAAATTTACAGGTTTTTTAGGATGGCTGTATGATTTCTTAACATTTAAAACATTAGTAATAGAAAATATATTAAAAGTATTATATCTAATTATTGCAATCTTCATAACACTATCTTCTTTTGCTATGATTTCTTCAAGTTTTATAGTATTCTTGTTATACTTAGTAGTAGGAAATTTAATTGCAAGAATAGCATATGAAATGTTATTAGTAAAACTTGTAATTTGTAGAAATACTACAGAAATTAATTCGAAGATGGATAAAGTTGTAGATAATACAAAAAAAGATTAATATTTAAAAAAAGTCGCCATTATGGCGATTTTTTTTGTGCTCAAAAAATAAAAATTTGCGAAGGTGAAAATTGTCTAAACTTTTAGTGCACAAAAAAAGATAAAAAGGTATTGAAAAACAAAAAATGCAATGTTATAGTATAGAGGAAGTATTTAATATCTATATAGTAAATATAGAAATAAATACGACCAAAGAGTTATAAATACTATAATAGATATTA
>CALXBZ010000050.1 GCA_944386665.1 uncultured Clostridia bacterium | reverse complement strand
GTTGCAGTTTGTCTTTCTGCACAATGTACTGATGAGAGAGTTAATAAAACTACTCCATCAATATTTGCAAAGTATCATACTCCAACAGATTTTGCCAACGCAGATATTAAAGAATTAGAAAAATTAGTACACCCTTGTGGATTTTATAAAAACAAATCCAAAAATTTAAAAGCTGCAGGTCAGAAGATTTTGGATGATTTTAATGGCAAAGTTCCTGACAATATGGATGAACTTATGTCTATTCCAGGTGTAGGAAGAAAAAGCGCTAACGTAATAATGTTGGAAGCTTTTAATTCTCCTCAAGGAATTGCTGTTGATACACATTGTAAAAGAATTGCTATTAGATTAGGTTTTTCTCGAGAAACAGAGCCTTCAAAAATAGAACAAGATTTATTAAAAGTAATACCGAAAAAATATTATACAGATGTAAATCATATTTTTATTTGGCACGGAAGACACACTTGTACTTCACAAAATCCAAAATGTGATAATTGCCCATTAAAAACTTATTGCAATTTTTTAAAAAATAACAAATCGTAATTTTGAACATTTTGTAAAACCAATTGACTTTTTAATTTTTTACATATATTATATTTTTAATATGATTTTTAAAGGTTTATAGGTTTTCCTTCATACAAACCTAAATATATTATATTCAGGGAGATAATTATGAAATTTTTTAAAAAATTAACTCTTTTTACATTATTTCTTTCATTAATATTGTTGTTTTCCTCAACAATATTATATGCACAAGCAGATGAACAAGTTGTACTATCATCAACTGCTGAATCACCTGTTACTAATTTAAATGAAAACGAAAAAGATTTATTTCTTTTTGATGATTCTGTAACTGTTGATCAATCTGTTTTAGGTAATGTTTTTATTATGGCTAATGATGTTACAATTAGCGGAAAAGTTCTTGGAAATGTATTTGTTTTTGCAAAAAATGTAAATATAACTTCAACAGGCTATATTAATTCTTCCTTATTTGTGTGTGCAGAAAACGTTACTGTCAATGGCGTTATTTTTGACATGTATTCTGCATCTAGTAAATTATCTATATCTTCTAATGCTCGTATATTAAGAGATCTTACATCATGCGGTAATAGTTTAAATTTTGAAGGTGCTATTTCTAGAAATGCAACTTTAACTTTTAATAATATAGATGTAGATACTACAACCTCTCAAATAGGTGGTAATTTAACTTATAGTTCAAGTTCTGAAAACATTCCAGCAGAAATTGTTTCTGGCAAATTGTCTTTTAACAAACTATTTGAAGACCAGTCAATAGTAAATAATGCAATGTACAACTTTAAAAATTATCTAGTAGATTTATTAAAGGTTATAATTGTTTCTTTAATAGTTATACTTATAATTGTTTTTGCAACACCAAAATTTGCTGAAAATGGACAAAAAATTGTAGAAAATAAAATCGCTGTTTCTATTGGATACGGTGCACTTACATTAATTGCAATACCCGTTGCATGTTTCATATTGTTCTGCACTATTTTAGGCATTATACCAGCTTTATCAATTCTACTTGCTTACTTGTTTATAATAATGGAGATGTCAATAGCTTTAGTTGCTCTTCCTTTAGCAAAAGTAATATGCAAAAAAATTAATAAGAACTCTAAAGGTATAAATATTTTAATAAGTACTATATTAGTTATCATTTTATGGTTATTAGAAAAAATTCCTGTTTTAGGTAGTATAATATCTTTGTTTATTTCTATACTTGCATTAGGAATTTTAACATATTCTATATTTCACTCAAAAATTGAAACAAAAACAAAAAAGGTGGTTTCACAAGCAAGTTCTGTAGCAACAGAAGTTTCAGAAAATGTTGAAAAATCAAAACGTTCAAAAAAAACTAGTAAAAATAAATAATTGATAAATACAAAAAGACCTGTAATAAAAACAGGTCTTTTCTTATATTTATTATTTTAGTTTTCTTATTGTATCTCCATAATCTTTTGATGTTAATATTGCAGTTCCTGCGACTAATATATCTGCTCCTGCATCTATTATCTCTTGTGAATTTTCTACTTTTATTCCACCATCTACTTCTATATCAAAATCAAAATTATGTGTATCTCTGCAATTTTTTAATTCTCTAATTTTATCTATTGTTTCAGGGATTAACTCTTGTCCACCTTTTCCCGGCTCTACTGTCATTACCAAAACAAGATGCACATATTGTAAAAACTGATATATTTCTTCAATTTTGGTATTGGGCTTAACAGATATTCCTACTCTTCTTCCCTTTTCTTTTATGTATTTTATTATGCTTATCACTTCTTCTTTGTTTTTACAAGCCTCATAATGAAAGGTAATTATATTAGGATTAAATATTAAGTAACTATCCACATAGTTTTTTATATCTGAAACCATTAGATGCACATCTAATGGTACTTTTGATATATGGTCTAAATATTCGCAATATTCTAACATAAGGTCATGAGTATTCTTTTCTACAAATTCTCCATCCATAACATCAATATGAAAATAGTCTGTTTTAGCCTTTTCTAAATCATATATTGTATCTATAATTTTTTGTTTATCTGCGCTTAATAATGATGTTGATATATCTACCATTTGTGTTCCTCCTTATCCTTTAATTCAT
Source organism: uncultured Clostridia bacterium (assembly GCA_944386665.1). Lineage (GTDB taxonomy): Bacteria > Bacillota > Clostridia > TANB77 > CAG-508 > CAG-245. Next base: position 5,561 of record CALXBZ010000050.1, on the reverse strand, counting down.
TATATATCTTTACATAGTTATCATATCTTGTTTTAGATATTTCTCCTTTATTTAATTTGTCTTTTATTCCGCAATCTTCTTCTTTGATATGACTACAGCCTATATATTTACATTCTTCTATAACATTGTTAAAGTCAATAAAATACTTGTCTAACTCTTTATAAGGTATTTCAAACACATCAAAAGTTGAAAAACCTGGTGTATCTGCTATATAAGTATTATTTTCTAACTCATATAATTTAATGTCTGTTGTAGTATTCTTGCCTCTTTTATTTCTTTGGCTTATTTCCCCTTCTTCTGTTATTTCTTTCTTAAATAAATAATTTATTAAAGTTGATTTTCCCACTCCTGAATTTCCAGAAAAAGCGCTAATATTATTTTTTAATTCTAATAGTAATTCATCAACGCCAATGCCATTTTTAGCATCAGTTTTAATTACTTTATAGCCAATTTTTTCATACACTTTTGCTATAGACAAAAATTCCTGTTTATCATCTAAGTCAATTTTATTTAGTACAATTATTGGTTTAATATGTGAATATTGGGCAAAAGCTAATTGTTTATCTAATAGTAATAAATCTGGCTTTGGATGCTTGCTAGACACAACAAATATAATTTGAGTTATATTGGCAAGCTTTGGCCTTTTTATGTATGTTTTTCTTTCTTTTATTTCTTCTATTACTGCCGTTTGTTTATTTTGATCTAATATGGTAAACTTAACTATATCCCCCACAACTGGAGTAAGATTGTCGTTTTTTAGTTTCCCTCTAGCAGTAGCAATGTATTCTTGGTTATCTATTTTTATTTTATATAAATTTGATTTATTTTCTATAATTAGTCCTTCCATTTATTCCTCCGCGCTATTATTATTCAATCTTGTTGAATATTTATCTACTTGATTAATCGCTTGATTCGTAATTTATATATTCACATCATTTAATTTACATTTGTATATTTTGTAAAGTTACAATTATATTACCTTTTTATTATATCATTTAGGAATTTGTTTATCAATTATTTTAAAAGAATAAAGTTTATAATACTTTGTTTTATGAGTTTGAGTATCCTATTGTGTCTTTTCAAAAAATCCAAATTATTAAACTTTTTTGTCTAATAATTTGGATTAATTTCAACTTCGCTTTTTATTTTAGTCCGAAAATTTTACTGTCTGATTGTCTTTAGTAAAATCTATATATTTAGTTCTTATCCATTTTCCTCCTGCTGTATCCGTTATTGTTAGAGTTACTTGTTCCTTTCCTTTATACACAATAGAAGTTTTATATTCCTTATTATTTTTACTAACGTTTGATGTAGAATACAGTTCTTTTTCTCCTGCCATCAATACAATATTTACATTATCTACTACATTATCTTCAATTGTATTGGTATTTTTATCATTTTCATAATTTGTAATCTTTTTTAAATCTATTACAATATTAACTTCTTTTGTTTCTGCTAGTTTATTTACAGTTATTATAACTTCTGTACCCTCATCTATGTTTTCCCCTGATTTTATACTTTGGCTTAATACTGTTCCGTTATCTTTTGTAGTATCTTCAGAATATTCAATATTTACTATTAATTTTTTACCTTCTAATATTGTTTTAGCTTCACTTTCTGTTTTTCCAAGAACACTTGGCATTGCAACTTGATTCTTTCCTGTTCCTATACTTACATGTATTTTTATTATATCTCCAGCATTTGCAGTAGAATTTGCTTCTACTTCTTGACTAATTACTATACCGTCTTTAATTGTGTCACTTGTTTCTTCAACTTTTTCTGCATTTAATTTGTTTTCTTCAAGTTTTGCAACTGCTTCATCATACGTCATTCCTACGACTTTTGGTACTGTTGTTTTTTCTGTTCCTTTACTAACTTTTACAGATATTGTTGTTTTTTCTTTTATTTTGTAATTTGCAGAATATGTTGGGCTTTGTTCATATATTTTTCCTGCTTCTACATCTTTATTGTAGTCTTCTTCAACTTTTTCATAATTTAATTTGTGTTTTGCCAGCTCTGCTTTTGCTTCCTCTTCTGTCATTCCTATTAAATTTGGAATCTGAACTTCTTTTGGACTTGTTGCATTAATTATTGCTGAAGTAATTCCAATACTTGCAAAGAATAATGCTATACAAATTAAAATAATAAATAATATTTTTGTTTTTGGATGTTCTTCTAAAAATGCTGCAATTTTATTTTTCTTCTTCTTTTTCTTGTTGTCAACTTTCGAATCTTTTATCATGTCATCTGTAATTGCATCCATTCTTCTAGTTAGACCATCATCAAAATCTTCTTCTTCAACAAATTCTCCATTTGGCTCCTTTAATGCTCTTGATAAATCACGTATCATTGAAGTTGCATTTTGATATCTTGCCATTGGTTCTTTTTCCATCGCCTTTAATATTATATCGTTTACAGCTTTAGGAATAGTTTTCTTTATTTCCATTGGTGTTACAGGTTTTTCTTGCATATGTTTTAATGCAACAGATACTGATGTGTCTGCGTCAAAAGGAACCTTACCTGTTAACATTTCGTACATTACAACGCCTAATGAATATATATCTGATTTTGCATCTGTATATCCACCTTTTGCTTGTTCTGGTGAAAAATAATGTACTGATCCAATTGTAGTTCCAAAAGCTGTTATTGTTGAATTCGATACAGCTTTTGCTATACCAAAATCTGTTACTTTTGCAACCCCATCCTCTGTTATTATGATATTATGTGGTTTTATATCTCTATGAACTATGTTATTTTTGTGAGCCATTTCTAGCGCTGAAGCTATTTGTATTGCAATATTTACAGACCATTTCCAAGGAAGAGCTCCTTCTTCTGTTATAATCTGCTTTAAAGTTTTTCCTCTTACCAATTCCATTACAATATAATATATTCCATCTTCATTTCCAACATCATATATTGAAACTATATTAGGATGTGTAAGGCTTGCAGCAGCTAAAGCTTCTGAATTGAATCTTTTTACAAATTCATCATCTGTTGTAAATTCGTCTTTTAATACTTTTACTGCCACATTTCTATTTAAAACTTTATCTTTTGCTATATAAACTGTTGCCATGCCTCCAACACCAGTTTTACTTATAATTTCATATCTATTAGCTATTGTTTTTCCTATTACATTCATATAACTTTCTCCCTACTTACATTATTATAACAACTGTAATGTTGTCATATCCACCATTATCATTTGCTTGTTTTACCAAATTTTCTGTAGCATTTTCTTTATCTTGCTTTATTGTATTGTATATTTCATCTTCTTTTATCATGTTAGTTAATCCATCTGATGACATTAATATTATATCGTCTTTTATAAATGTCTTTGTATATATATCTGGTTCAACTTTTTCCATGCAACCAAGAGCTTTGGTTAGCATATTCTTTTTAGGATGATGAAAAGCTTCTTCCTTTGTAATTGTTCCATCTTCAATAAGAGTTTGTACATAGCTATGATCTCTTGTTATTCTTCTCATAAACTCTTTCCTAATTCTATATACTCTACTGTCTCCTACATGACCAATATATACCTTACTATTATATATTAAACAAACATCTAAAGTAGTACCCATTCCATTTAATTCTTTTTGGCTTTGAGACTTTTTATAAATTACATTATTGGCATATTCTATAGATTCTCTCAAAAGATTTTCTATTTTTTCTTTGCTATCTTTGTTTTTTTGAAAATGTTTATATATGTACTCTTTAACAGCTTCAACAGCCATTTTGCTAGCTACTTCTCCAGCATTATATCCGCCCATTCCATCAGCTAATATAAACAATTTTATTTTATCTTCTGCTTCTGAAATATAGTAGAAATCTTCGTTTATTTTTCGTTCTCTTCCTATATCTGTTTTAGCAAATACTTGCATACATTTCCTCCGCTTAATTATTTTGATATTTAAATGCTTATTTTTGTTAATTTAAATTTTTTCTTCTAAGTTGGCCACATGCAGCATCTATATCTGAACCTAATTCTCTTCTTATTGTTGCAACAATTCCCTTATCATTTAGATAATCTCTGAATTTAATAATATTTTCATTTGTGCTTTTTGTAAATTTGCCATTTTCTATTTTATTAATAGGAATTAAATTCACATGGCATAACATTCCTTTTAATAGTCCAACTAATTCCTTTGCATCTTCCAAATTGTCATTGTTGTCTTTTGCTAATGCATATTCAAAAGATATTCTCTTATTTGTAATTGCTATATAATCTTTGCAAGCTTTCATTAATTCTGCTATGTTATATCTATTATTCACAGGCATCATTGCAGATCTTTTTTGGTCATTGCTTGCATGTAATGATATTGACAAGGTACATTGTATATTTTCATTTGCCAAATCATATATTCTTGGTACTAGTCCACTAGTTGATACACTTATATGCCTTGCTCCTATGTTTAGTCCTTTAGGATTATTTAATATTCTTATTGCTTTAATAACATTATCGTAATTATCTAATGGTTCTCCAATTCCCATAAAAACTACATTGGATATTTGCTCACAAGTGTCTTGTTCTACGGCTAGTACTTGTTCAACAATTTCTCCTGCTGACAAATTTCTTATAAATGGAATACCCGTTGATGCACAAAATTTGCATCCCATTTTACATCCAATTTGTGAAGAAACACATATAGACTTGCCATAATGATACTCCATAAGTACTGATTCTATAACATTACCATCTAATACATCAAATAAATATTTTTTTGTTCCATCAGATGATTCTAACTTTTTTAATATATTATAATTACAGATTGTATAATTTTCTTTTAATTTTTCTCTTAAATCCAATGATAAATTTGTCATTTCATCAAAAGACTTTACTTTATCTTGATATAACCATTTAAAAATTTGTTCTGCTCTATAACTTTTTTCTCCTATGTTTGCAAGTTCTTCTTTTAAATCTTGCAAATCATAATCTTTAATATTTTTCATTTTAGTTTTTTTATCTCTTTCTGAAATTTTCTTTAAATATATTTATATCACAATACTATAAATTTTTCAATAGTGTGTAGCCGTAAAATAAATGGCTCTATTAATTATTTTCTTTTTAAATAATTAATAAGCCATTTATAAAATTTTTTATTTATAATTTTATTTATTTGCTTTAAATTCTTCTAATCTTTGTTTGTATGCTGCCATGGTTTCCTCTTCAAATGCAAGATTTGCATTCTCGTATCCTAGCATTTCTAATATTTTTTTAGTAAATAGAGGATTTAATATAAGTATTGGTCCTAATATATATGTTCCAATAAAGTTATGATCTTTTATTCCCTCTAAACTCGTTTGTGGATTTAGGCCTATTCCCTTTTCTGCTTTTACAAAATAGTTTTCTTGATGATTTCCATATGACATTGTAAATTGACTTTTAAATCCTACAATTTCATTATCTTCATATTTTCCTAAGAAGATACTATTATGTCTGTGCATCATGTCTTTTTTTGCAAATGTGTTAAATATAGATAATCCTTCTATTTTGCTTTTATCTTCATTTTCAATGTATTGTCCAAAAATTTCTATAGCATTTCCTGTTACTAAAAACACAA
>CALXBZ010000049.1 GCA_944386665.1 uncultured Clostridia bacterium | reverse complement strand
AAAAGATGGATATTCTATAATAGGGCAAGGTAAAATCGATGAAATTTTAAGCAATAAATCAGATGATAGAAGACACATATTTGAGGAAGCTGCTGGAATTGTAAAATATAGAACAAGAAAAGTAGAATCTGAGAAAAAGTTAGAACAATCAAAACTTAACTTACTTCGTATAAATGATATTTTGTCAGAAATAGAAGGACAGCTAGGTCCTTTAAAAATTCAAGCGGAAAAGGCTAGAAGATTTTTAGATTTAAGAGAAGAATTAAAAAGCATAGAAGTTGGATTATTTGTGTATAACATCAATTTGTATAAGGAAAAGCTTGAACAAATCGTAAAAGACTTAAATATATTTATAGATCAAGAGACTGATGAAAATAAAAAATTAGAAGATGCGCAAAATAAAAAAGATACTTTAAAAAGTAGATTAGATGAATTAAGCAGCGAAATTGAAAATATGCAGAATATTGGCTTTGAAAGTAAGACAAAAATAGAGCAAATAAACTCTCAAATAGGAATTGCAAGAGAAAGAATATCAAATAATAACACAAATATAGATAGATTAAACAATGAAATAGAAGAGCTAAAGCAAAGAATTAATAGCTTTGAAGAAGAAAAAGAAAATAAATTATCTAAAAAAGATAATTTATTTAAAAATAAAGAAAAGTTCGAAAATGAGTTAAAAGAAAAAGAAGAAGAATTAGCTAAAATATCTGCAAAGTTATCTGAAAAAGAACTGGAAATAGAAGACAAGAAAAAGATGGTGGAAGCAGATACAGATGCAAGATATGAAAGATTATCAGAGATTAATACATATGAAGCTAACTATGAAAACTTAGAAAAAACTAAGAAAAATGTTAAGCAAGAACTACAAAGTACAATTTCAGAATTAGATAAAAATAGGTTAAAAAAGCAAGAAATTGCTAAAGGATTTTTAGAAATAGATAATACAAGAAGTAAAGCTCTAAAAAACCTAGAAAACATTAAAGAACAAAAAGAAAAAGCACTAGCTATTATTAAAGATTATGATGAGAAAATTAATAAACTAACATCAGAATATAGATTAAATGAGTCAAGATACAAGTTCTTAATAGAAACTGAAAGAGATAAAGATGGATATATGAAAAGTGTTAAATCTTTATTGCTTGCATGTGAGCAAAATGCTAGCTTAAATTCTGGAGTAGAAGGAGTACTTGCAAGCTTAATATCTGTTGATAAAAAATATGAAACAGCTATTGAAATGTGTTTGGGACAAACTATGCAAAATATTGTAACAAATACAGAAAGTGAAGCTAAAAGACTTATTGAATATTTAAGACAGAACAATCTAGGAAGAGCAAGTTTTTTGCCAATTTCATCAGTTCATGGTAAAAAAATAGACAAAATAAAAACAGCTGACGGATTTATTGGAATTGCTTCAGATCTAATAAGTTATAACAAAAAATATGAAGGAATAATCTTAAATTTATTAGGAAGAACAGTAATTGTAGAAAATATGGAAAGTGCAATAGCTCTTGCAAAAGCTAACAATTACGCATTTAGAATAGTTACTTTAGATGGAGATTTAATTAATCCGTCAGGAGCAATGAGTGGCGGTTCTGTTGCACAAAAAACTGTAAACATACTTGGAAGAAGTAGAGAAATAGAAGAACTAAAAACAAAGCTAGAAGAAATAAATGCAGAAATAAAAAATGTAACAAAACAAAAAGAAGAAGATTCATCAAAAATTACAGATACAATAGAAGAATCTGCAAAACTTGAGAAAAACTTGCAAGAAATTGAAATAACTTATGCAACGAAAAAGCAAGAATTAAACATGATAAATGAGCAAATAACAAAATTCGAAGAAAAAATGTCAAAATTGAAAAAGCAAATAGAAGATACAGAAAAAGAACAAAAAGACATAGAATCATCAAAAGAGGGAACTAAAAAAGTTATTGCAAATTTAGAAAAAGAAATTGCAAGCTTAAATGCAGAGATAGCACAGTTTGCTGAGCTTAATAAAGATGAACAAACATACATAGATAATTTAAATACAGACATAACAGATTTAAAAATATCTGTATCGTCATTTGATGAAAGTGGAACTTCCTTAGATGAAATGATTGAGAGAATACAACAAGATATTCAAAATGCAAAAGACAATATAAATAATAAATTAAAAGATATAGAAAACGCAAAAACAGAAACAATAAAAATGCAAGAGAATATTACAAATTATGAACAAGACATAGAAAATATAAAATCAGAAGTTTCAAGTAGCTCTGAAAAAATAGAAGAATTAAGACAAGAAAAAACTGAAAGAAATTCAGAGTTAGAAAAAATAGAAAAATTTATAGAAGAACAATACAATGTACTAAATGGGCTTAAAGAGCAAATTGTTAAAGTTGAAAGCAAAAAAACAAAACAAGAACAAGATATTGATGATCTAATAAATAAATTATGGCAGGAATATGAACTAACTCCAAATAATGCTGGAGAATACAAAAAGCCAGAAAATGTTCAGGTAGCTCAAAAGAAAACAAATGAATTAAGAAAAGAAATTGCGGATTTAGGAAGCATTAATATTGATGCTATAGAAGATTATAAGAAAATGCAAGAAAGATACGACTTTATGAATGAGCAAAGGTTTGATTTGGAAGAGTCTATAAACAAATTAAGAAACGTAATTTCAGAAATGACAACAACAATGCAAAAGCAATTTGCAGACAGATTTCAATTAATAAATAAAAACTTTAATGATGTATTTATTGAATTATTTGGTGGAGGAAAAGCTGAGCTAATTTTAGAAGACGAAGCCAACATATTAGAATGTGGAATTGACATTAGGGTTCAACCACCAGGAAAAAAATTGCAAAATATGATGCTTTTATCAGGAGGAGAAAAGGCGTTAACAGCAATAGCAATATTATTTGCAATATTAAAAATAAATCCAGCACCATTTTGTATATTAGATGAAATTGAGGCAGCTCTAGACGATGTAAATGTTGCACGATATGCACTATATCTAAAGAAATTCAGCAATGACACACAATTTTTAGTAATAACACATAGAAAAGGAACAATGGAAATTGCAGACACTGTATATGGTGTAACAATGGAAGAAAAGGGTATTAGTAAATTACTATCAATGAAACTGGGAAAATAGTATAAACAGAATGAACTTATTTTAAATGTTTAGACAATAAAAAAGTTAATAAAAAATATTTGAATAATCTTTGGAAAACAGTATTCTAGTTGGAATGCTGTTTTTTTACTTCTAGCAAGAATAAAAAAGAAGTTTTATACAATAATATTATTGGTGATAGTATGATGAATATAAAACATAAAAAAATATTGAATGATAGATTAAACAGCGGTATGGAAAATAAAGAAATTTTAATTTATTTACAACCAAAATTCTATGCTGAAACAAGAGAATTAGCAGGGGCAGAAGCATTAGTTAGATGGAACAGAAATGGAAGAATAGTAATGCCAAATGTATTTATTCCATTACTTGAAAAGTATGAGCTAATTACAATATTAGACAAATATGTTTTAGAAAATATTTGCGATTTAATAAATAAATGGAGTTATAAGGGATATAAAATAATACCAATATCAGTAAATGAGTCTAGACAAAATTTATATAATAAAAATCATATAAATGAGTTAATTGCATTAGTAGATAAATATAATATATCTCCCAGCATGATAGAGCTAGAAATGACGGAGACTACAGTCGTTCATAATGTAGAACTAGCAAAAGAAGCAGAAAGAAATGTTCATAAATTGGGTTTTGTAGTATCTATGGATGATTTTGGTACAGGGTATTCTTCTTTTAGTATGCTGAAAAATATAAATATCGATGTACTAAAAATGGATAAAAGTTTTTTTGAGGATATTTTGGAAAGCAAAAGAGGAAGAATAATAATAGAATCAATTATAGATATGGCTCATAAATTAAATATAAAAGTGGTAGCAGAAGGAATTGAGAATAATGAGCAATTAGATTATTTAACGAAAATAAAGTGCGATATGATACAAGGATATTTTTTTGAAAAGCCAATAAGCATAACAGAATTTGAAAATAAATATTTAAAAGCATAAATCAAGGACAAGTTGAATACTATGTATAAACACATAGTATTTTTTTATTTAAAATTAGAAGGAGGATTTTTTATGTGGTATACTAAAGATTTAAATCAGGTTCTAAATGAACTAAAGACAAATACTAAGATAGGATTATCAGGAGAAGAAGCGCAAAAACGTTTAGATCAATATGGACCAAATAATCTAAAAGAAAAGAAAAAGGAAAGTCTGCTAATTAAGTTTATTAAACAATTTAATGACTTTATGATTATAACCTTAATAGTTGCAGCAATTATTTCAGTAGTCGTTTCAAAACTTAATGGAGAAACAGATTATATAGATTCTATAATAATAATTACGATTGTAATTTTTAATGCTATTATGGGATTGGTTCAAGAAGAAAAAGCAGAAAAGTCTTTAGAGGCTTTAAAGAAAATGTCAGCACCTAATGCTAAAGTTAAAAGAAATGGAAGAATAATAGAGATTGAGTCTTCTAATGTAGTGCCGGGAGACATTGTAATACTAGAAGCAGGAAATTATGTACCAGCAGATTGTAGATTAATAAATAGTTATAACTTAAAAATTGAAGAATCGGCATTAACAGGAGAAACAGTACCTACTCAAAAAGATAGTGCAGCGATATTAAAAGAAAACACGGCAATGGGAGATTTATGCAATATGGCATTTGCGACAACTATTGTAGTAAATGGTCATGCAGAAGCAATTGTAGTTGATACTGGAATGAATACAAAAGTAGGAAAAATAGCGGGAATGATAATAGAAGACGAATCACCGGAAACACCAATACAAAAAAAGTTAGCAGAAGTTGGAAAAACTCTTGCAATAGCCTGTATAATAATTTGTGTATTGATTTTTATAATAGGAATATTTAAAAAGATACCTATGGTAGAAATGTTTATGACATCTGTAGGGTTAGCTGTTGCGGCAATTCCAGAAGGACTTCCTGCAATTGTTACAATAATGCTATCTATAGGAGTTACCAGAATGGCAAAGAAAAATAGTATAATAAGAAAACTGCCAGCGGTTGAAACTTTAGGAAGTAGTAGTGTAATATGTTCAGATAAAACAGGAACTTTAACCCAAAATAAAATGACCGTAACTCAAATTAGAAACTGCTTTGGAACAGCAAGTAATAAAGAAAAAAATTTTATATTAGAATTAGGAACAATGTGTACTGATACAACAGAAGAAAGAAGAGATGGAAGGCTACAATTTATACGGAGATCCAACAGAAACAGCAATATCAAATTCTGCGATGGAAGCTGGAATAAGTAAATCTTTCTTATATGATAGAATGAAAAGAGTAAATGACCTTCCATTTGATTCTAAGAGAAAAATGATGACTACAATACATAAATTGGATAATAGATATAGGATAATAACAAAAGGTGCACCAGATGTGTTAATAAAAAAGTGCACAAAATGTTATCAAAATGGAGAAATAAGTCCAATATATAGTAAAGAGTATAACATACAAGAACAAAACAATGAAATGGCAAATGATGCATTAAGAGTAATTGCTGTGGCATATAAAGACGTAGAAAAACTACCTTCATCAATTAGTTCAGAAACAATTGAAAATGATTTAATATTTTGCGGATTAATAGGAATGATAGATCCTCCAAGAGAAGGAGTAAAAGAGGCGGTTAGAACTTGTAGAAGAGCTGGAATAAAAACAGTAATGATAACAGGTGACCATTTGCAAACAGCCAAAGCAATAGCAAAAGAATTAGGAATATTAAAAAAAGGTGACTTAGCAATAGATGGAGAAAATTTAGAAAAAATGGAACAACAAGAATTAGAACGAAATATAATGAAATATTCAGTATTTGCAAGAGTATCACCAGAACATAAAGTAAAAATTGTAAAAGCATTTCAAAATACAGGAGCAGTAGTTGCAATGACAGGAGATGGAGTAAACGATGCACCAGCCTTGAAAAACGCAGATATTGGAATTGCAATGGGAAAAGGAGGAACAGATGTTGCAAAAAATGCAGCAGATATGATTCTAACAGATGACAATTTTGTAACAATAGTGGAAGCTGTAAAACAAGGTAGAAATATTTATGATAACATAAAAAAAGCAATTCGTTTCTTAATTTCAACAAATATTGGAGAAATAGTGACAATATTTATTGGGCTTATATTAGGAATAAAATCACCATTATTAGCAATTCAATTATTATGGATTAATCTAGTAACAGATTCATTACCAGCAATAGCATTAGGACTTGAAAAAGAAGAAGAAAATATAATGAGCAGACTACCAAGAAATCAAAAGAAAAATTTATTTGCAGATGGTTTGTGGTGGAAAATTACAATAGAAGGATTTATGCTAGGAATGCTTACATTACTTGCTTTTAGTATTGGAAACAAACACTACTGTGTAGAAGTAGGAAGAACAATGGCCTTTCTATCATTAGGAATACTAGAATTAGTACACAGCTTGAACATAAAAAGTGAAGAAAGCATATTCAAAAAAGGAATTTTTGAAAATAGATATTTAATTGGAGCATTAATATTAGGTGTAATTTTACAAGTAGGAGTAGTTGCAATAGAGCCACTTGCTCGAATATTTAATCTAGTTCCATTAACAAAAGCTCAATGGCTATGTACAATTTTAATATCGATTGCACCAATTCCAATAATGGAAATACAAAAAGCTGTAAATAGCTATAAATTCGGCAAGGTAATTTATTCTAAAACTGAAATAAAAAAGCAAAATGTATAAAAAATTTGCATTTGTGTAAAATATATGGTATAATAGAAGGCGTCGCAGTAAAAAAGGAGAGTGAAATTATTTTATACCATAAATTAAAATACTGCACAAAAGAACTTTGGAAGTTACTAGCAATAATTACAATAGCCCTATTCATAATAATAACAATAGCATTTATAAAATACAATCCTGTATATGCTGTAAAAATAAACGACGAAATAATAGGCTATGTAAAAAGCAAAAAAGTAATGGAAAATATAATAAACGAACAAGTACTAACTTCAGACAACCCATGTGCGATTTTTACGGAGTTGACTGTAGAACCAACATATGAGCTAAAATTATCAAATATAGTAGCAAATGATGAGGAAAAAGTAGCACAAATTTTATCAGAAAACACAACAACAATGTATAAAGTTTATGCAATTGCACTAAATGGAGAGATAGACTCATATGTAAATACTTTAGAAGAAGCAGAAAATATTGTTGCAGATATGAAGAATGAATATTCTGAGGATGTTGCACAAATATCAATACAAGAACAATATACAAAAAACTTTGAGAGCATAGGTACAGAAACATTAGAAGTTGCTAAAGCAAAAGTTAATTCTGGTTTAAGAGATATAAAAACAGAAAAAGAAAGAATAGCAGCAGCAACACTTAACGGAGTATATTTTAGTGTTAAACCGGTTTCTGGAAATATAACTTCCAGATATGGAGCTGTTGAAACTAGTGTAAGAGACCATGCACACGGAGGATTAGATATTGCAGCACCTTATGGAACTAGTATAAAGGCTGCTGCAGAAGGAACAATCTCTTATTCGGGATGGATGAGTGGATATGGATATTTAATTATAATAGATCATGCAAATGGAGTTCAAACATATTATGGACATTGTAGTAAATTATATGCATCAGTTGGAGAGGAAGTAGCTGCTGGAGATGTTATAGCTGCTGTGGGATCAACTGGAAACTCAACTGGAAACCATTTACACTTAGAAATAAGATTAAATGGAGAAAAAGTTAATCCACAATCATATATATATAAATAAAAAAGTAATGTTCATTTGGGGACAGTCCCTAAATGAACAAACTGTCCCTAAGTTACCATTTTCAAAATCGAAAATGGTAACTTTTGCGTAAAGTAATAGCTACAAGTAAAATTATAGAATGAGTACTGTTTTCCAGTAACAAATTATTTTCTTTTTTTTCACATATTTTTCACAAATATATTGTATTCTTAATAAAGATTAGGATAAAATTAATAAAAATAGTTAATTGCTGTTAACAAGCAAAGTTTTATAACTTTTCTAATTATATGATTGAAATATGACCAAAAGCGAAGTGTTCTTAACGGCTAATAATATACAAAAATGCTCAACATGGTCTAAAGGAGGAAAAAATGGAAGACAATAAAGAAAATGTAAAAAAACCAGATGTAGTGATTGATAAATCTGGAAAGGAATTTAAAACAGTAAAACTAAATGATAAAGAAGAAAAAGAAAGAAAATTTCAAGGAGGATTTGGAAAAACTGTTGCTGTTCCATTC
>CALXBZ010000048.1 GCA_944386665.1 uncultured Clostridia bacterium | reverse complement strand
AAATTAGGATTAAATTTAGTTCAAGGTTATGGCTTAACAGAAACTTCTCCAATAATAGGAATAGGAACAAATGAAAACTACAGATTAGGTTCAATAGGAAAAACGGTTCCACATGTGGAAGCAAAAATTGTAGATAAAGATAGCGAAGGAATAGGTGAGCTAATTGTTAGAGGACCAAACGTAATGCTTGGATATTATCAAAATACAGAAGCTACAAAAGATGTAATAAAAGAAGGATGGTTCTACACAGGAGACTTAGCAAAAATTGATAAAGATGGTTATATTTTTATTTGTGGCAGAAAGAAGAGCGTAATAGTTTTAAAAAATGGTAAAAATATATTTCCCGAAGAAATGGAAAATTTGGTAAATAGAATTGAAGGTGTAAAAGAATCTTTTATTTTTGGAAAACAGGTATCAGACGATAAAGACGATATAAAAATAAATGTAAAAATAGTTGTAGATACAGAAATAATAAAAAATGTATATAAAGTATCGGATGAAGAACAAGAGATATATAAAGTGATTTCCGAAAAAGTAAAAGAAATAAATAAAACAATGCCACCATATAAAGCAATAAGAGGAATAATTTTAACAAAAACACCTCTAATAAGAACTACTACAAATAAGATAAAGAGGCAGGAAAATCTTAATGAGATTGAAAAACTTAACAACTAAATTTTTAGGAAGAAATGCAATTTACTTTAAAAGTATAGATTCAACACAAAGTGAAATTTGGAGATTGATAGAAAAAAATAATATACAAAATGGAACACTTGTAATGGCAGATAAGCAAACCAACGGACAAGGAACACATGGGAAAAAATGGTATACGGATAAAGAAAATAATATAGCTTTTTCTATTGAAATTGAACCAAATTGTAAGGTGCAACAGTTAGATGGAATTACAAAAGAGATTGCACAAATTATAGTAGAAATAATGTTAAAAATGTATGGAATAAAGCTTAACATTAAAGAGCCAAATGACTTATATATTAATAATAAAAAAGTTGGCGGAATATTAACACAAACAAAAGTTATAGGAAATGCAGTTCAATATTTAGTAATAGGAATAGGAATAAACACTTCACAGAGAATATTTACCGAAGAAATAAGTAAAATAGCTACATCAATAAAAAAAGAATTTAATGTAAATGTTAATGTAGAAGACTTTATAGCAAACTTTTGTAATGAATTTGAAAAGATAATAGAAAAGAGGAGTATATAAATGAAAATAGGATTTTTATTTCCAGGACAGGGAGCACAAATAGTAGGAATGGGAAAAGATATTTACGAAAAATATCCAGAAGCAAAGCATATGTATGACAAAGTAGAAGAACTAACAGGAATAAATATTGCAGATATTTCTTTTAATGGACCAGAGAATAAACTTAATGAAACAAAATATACACAAATAGCAATTTTAACAATGAGTTTAGCAATATTAGAAGTTCTAAAAAAAGAAAATATAAATGCAGAAATATCTGCGGGTTTGAGTTTGGGCGAATATTCAGCTTTAATATATAGCAAAGCTATAAATCTTGAAGATGGAATAAAAACAGTACAAAAAAGAGGCGAATATATGCAAAATTTAGTACCAGAAGGAGAATGGCTAATGGCCGCAATACTGGAAATGACTGATGAACAAGTAGAAAAAATATGCCAAAATATAAAAGATGGTTTTGTTGTACCAGCAAATTATAATTGTGAAGGACAGATTGCAATTTCAGGAGAAAGAGAAGCTGTAAAAAAAGCTGAAGAATTAGCAAAACAAGAAGGCGCAAAAAAAGTAGTAGAATTAAAAACTTCAGGACCATTTCACACAAGCAAATTAATAAAAGCATCAGAAGCGTTAAGTAAAGAATTAGAAAAAATTCAAATTAATAAATTTAATACAAAAGTTATAAAAAACATAGATGGAGAAATATATACAGATAATGACGACATAAAAGAAATTCTAGAAAAACATATAATAAGTCCTGTAAAATTTTCAAAAACAATACAAACAATGCTAAATGAAGATGTTGATACATTTATAGAGATAGGGCCAGGAAAATCTTTAGCAGGATTTGTTAAAAGAACAAAAACAGAGAAACCAATTACTATTATAAATATTAATAATGTTCAAACATTAGAAAATGCAATAAATTATTTTAAAAATATATAATGGAGGATAACTATGGAAGAGAATAAAATAGCTTTAATAACAGGTGCAACAAGAGGAATTGGAAAACAAATAGCAATTACACTTGCTGAAAACGGATTTGATATTGCTATAAATTACAGAAAAGAAAATGAAGACTTAGAAAATACTAAAAAGGAAATAGAAAAAATAGGCAGAAAATGTGTTGCTGTAAAAGGAGATGTATCTAGTTATGAAGATTGTGAGAACTTTGTAAAAGAAGTTATAGCACAATATGGAAAAATAGATGTTTTAGTAAATAATGCCGGAATTACAAAAGATACTTTACTTATGAGAATGAAAAAAGAAGATTTTGAAGATGTTTTAAATGTTAATCTAGTAGGTACTTTCAATGTAACGAAAAATGTAATTCCTTATATGATGAAAGAAAGAAATGGAAGAATAATAAATATTTCATCAGTAGTAGGAATTGCAGGAAATGCAGGACAAACAAACTATTCTGCATCAAAAGCAGGAATAATAGGGTTTACAAAAAGTTTAGCAAAAGAAGTTGCAAGCAGAAACATATTAGTAAATGCTGTTGCACCAGGTTTTATAGAAACAAATATGACAGATGTTTTAAAAGATGAAATAAAAGAAAATATTGCAAAAAATATTCCATTAAAAAGGATGGGAAATGCAAAAGACGTGGCAAATTTAGTTAACTTCTTGGCATCAAATGAAAGTTCATATATAACCGGCCAAGTAATAAATGTAGATGGCGGAATGCTTATGTAATAGAAAGGAATTTAATATGAGTAGAAGAGTTGTTATAACTGGTTTAGGAGCAATAAGCCCTATTGGAAATAATGTAAATGAAAATTGGAAAGGAATAGAAAATAAAGTTTGTGGTATTGATAGAATAAGTTTATTTGATGCTTCAGACTATAAAACAAAGTTTGCAGCAGAAGTAAAAAATTTTAATCCATTAGATCATTTTGAAGTAAAACAAGCAAGACATTTAGATAGGTCATCACAATTTGTAATAATAGCTGCTAGAGAAGCTTTTAAAGATAGCGGAATAACTGAGGAAAACACAGATTTTGAAAGATGCGGAATATATATTAGTTCAGGAATAGGTGGACTAAATACTATACAAGATCAATGTGAAGTAAACTGTATAAAAGGACATAATAGAGTTTCTCCAATGTTTATTCCTATGTCAATAGCAAACATGCCAGCAGGAAATGTTGCTATCGACTTAGGTCTAAAAGGAGAATCTATGGCAATAGTTACAGCCTGTGCTTCTTCTACACATGCAATAGGAGAAGCCTATAAAACAATAAAATATGGAACAGAGGACATTGTTTTTGCAGGAGGAACAGAAGCTTCAATATGTAGAGCTGGAATAGCAGGATTTGAAAATATGAAAGCTCTAACAAATGCAACAGAAAAAGAAAGAGCAAGTATTCCTTTTGATAAGGAAAGAAGCGGATTTGTAATGGGAGAAGGAGCTGCTGTTCTTGTTCTAGAAGAACTAGAACATGCACAAAAAAGAGGTGCAAAAATTTATGCAGAAGTAGTAGGGTTTGGTGCTACGTCAGATGCATATCATATTACTTCACCTGCACCAGATGGAGAAGGCGCTGCAAGAGCAATGAGAAGAGCTATGGAAGATGCAAACATAAAACCAGAAGAAATAAATTATATAAATGCTCATGGAACATCAACACATTTAAATGACTTAACAGAAACATTAGCAGTAAAAAAAGCCTTAGGAGAAGCTGCTAAAAATGTAATGATGAGTTCAACAAAGGGAAATACTGGACATCTATTAGGCGCAGCTGGTGCAATAGAAGCAATAATATGTGTTAAAGCAATAGAAAATAAATTAGTACCACCAACTATAAATTACAAAGAAAAAGATGAAGAATGTGACTTAAATATTGTACCTAATGAAACAGTTAAAGCAGACATAAAAGTAGCAATGTCAAATTCATTAGGTTTTGGCGGACATAATAGCAGTATAATATTAAAGAAATTTGCATAGAAAGGAAAAGAAAAAATGGAATACGAAAAAATAAAACAATTAATAGATGATATTGGAAATTCAAAATTAACATCACTAGAAATAGAATTTCCAGATGGAACAAAAATAAATGCAAAAAAAGAAAATAAAAACACAGTTGTAAGTAATGTTCAAGAAGAAAAGTATGAACAAATAGTAGAAGTTAAACCAGAAGTAGAAGACAATTATAAAGAAGAAGGGAATATAGTAACTTCACCAATGGTAGGAACTTTTTACATAAAACCATCTCCAAATGCATCACCATACGTTGAAATAGGATCAAAAGTAAAAAGAGGAGATGTACTATGCATAATTGAAGCAATGAAATTAATGAATGAAATTGAAAGTGAATATGATGGAGAAATTACAGAAATTTTAGTAAAAGATGGAGAACCAGTAGAATACGGAAAGCCATTATTTAGAATTAGTTAGATTATGATGTGAAGGAGAAAGGAATGTTAAATAAAGAACAAATAAAAAAAATAATTCCTCAAAGAGAGCCATTTTTAATGATAGATGAAGTAGAGGAATTTATTCCGGGAGAAAGTGCAACTGCATACAAATATGTTGATAAAAACGAGTGGTATTTTAAAGGACACTTTCCTGGTAACCCTATAATGCCAGGAGTATTAATAACAGAAAGTTTAGCACAAACAGGAGCTGTTGCTATACTTAGTATGGAAGAAAACAAGGGAAAGAATGCATTATTTGGTGGAATAGATAAAATGAAATTTAAAAAAATGGTCGTTCCAGGAGATGTACTAAAACTAGAAGTAAAAATAATAAAGAAAAAAGGTCCTGTTGGTATAGGAGAAGCTATTGCTACAGTTAACGGAAAAATTGCTGCAAAAGGAGAATTAACTTTTGCATTAGTATAAATATAAGAAGAGGTAATATAGATGAATAAAATATTAATTGCAAATCGAGGAGAAATAGCAGTTAGAATAATTAGAGCTTGCAAAGAAATGAATATAAAAACAGTTGCAATATACTCAGAAGTAGATAAAGATGCACTTCACGCAAAACTTGCAGATGAAGCTATTTGTGTGGGACCAGCAGACTCAAGAAAAAGTTATTTGAATATGAAAAACATAATAGAAGCAGCTTACATAACAGGTGCAGATAGTATTCATCCAGGCTTCGGATTTTTATCTGAAAATGCCCAATTTGCAAAAATATGTGAAGAATCAAATATAAAATTTATAGGTCCTTCATCTAAAGTTATAGAATTGCTAGGAAACAAATCAAATTCTAAAGAGATGATGAAAAAAGCAGAAGTACCAACAATACCAGGTTCTGAAGGAAGTATTAAAGGACTAAAAGATGCCATGGTAATTGCCAAAAAAATAGGATATCCAATTATGCTCAAAGCTGCTGCTGGTGGCGGTGGAAAAGGAATAAGAATTGTAAATTCAGAAGATGAACTTGAAAATGCATATAACATAGTAAAACAAGAAGCAAAAAATTCTTTCAATGATGATGAATTATACATGGAAAAATTTATTCAAAATCCTAGACATGTAGAAATACAAATATTAGCGGACGAACATGGAAATGTAGTACATTTAGGTGAAAGAGATTGTTCGGTACAAAGAAACAATCAAAAGGTAATAGAAGAAACACCATCAACTGCTATCGATAATAAATTAAGAAATAAAATGGGAGAAGCAGCTATTAAAGCTGCAAAAGTTGCAAATTATGCAAGTTGTGGAACAGTAGAATTTTTAGTAGATAAAGATAAAAACTTTTATTTTATGGAAATGAATACAAGAATTCAAGTAGAACATCCTATAACTGAAATGAGAACAGGTATAGACATTGTTAAAGAACAAATAAAAATTGCAGCTGGAGAAAAGCTAAAATTTAAACAAAAAGAAATTGAATTTAGAGGTCATTCTATAGAATGTAGAATTAATGCGGAAAATCCTAGTAAAAATTTTAGACCATGTCCTGGAAAAATTACAGGTTTAAATTTGCCTGGAGGAAATGGAATAAGAATAGATACAGCAATATATGAAGGATATACAATTCCTGCAAATTACGATTCTATGATTGCTAAACTAATTGTCTTTGGAGTATCTAGAAATGAAGCAATAGCTAAAATGAAAAGAGCACTAGAAGAATTAGTAATAGAAGGAGTAGATACAAATAGAGATTTCTTATTTGAAATAATTAGAAATCCAAACTTTATTAGAGGAGATTTTGACACATCTTTTATAAGCAAATTGCAACAAGCTGATTCTAAAAAAATATAAGAGATATAAAAAGAAAAATATAAAAAGGAGTCTTGAGAATGATTGTTGATAAAATAAAGAAAAGAGAAAAATCAGCAAAAAACAAAAAAACAAATGTAGATATACCAATTGGAAAATGGGTTAAATGTGATAAATGTAAAGAAATTCTGTATAAGGATACAGTAAGAGAAAATTTAAGTATTTGCCCAAATTGTGGACATTATTTTAGAATGCACATTAATAAAAGATTAGAATTAATCGCAGATAAAGATACATATAAAAGATTTGACATTAACATAGAAACAAGTAATCCTTTAGAATTAGAAGACTATCCAAAAAAAATTAAAGCACTTAAAGAAAAAACAGGATTAGAAGAAGCTGTAGCTAGTGGAACTTGCAAAATAAATGGAGAGCCTGTTGTAATATGCATAATGGATAGTGGTTTTATGATGGGAAGCATGGGGGCAGTTGTTGGAGAAAAAATAACTTATGCAATAGAACAAGCAATAAAACTTAAATATCCATTGATAATATTTACTGTATCTGGCGGTGCTAGAATGCAAGAGGGTATAATTTCTTTAATGCAAATGGCAAAAACAACAGCAGCACTTACAAAATTAGATGAAGCTGGATTGTTATACATTTCCATATTAACAGATCCTACTTATGGAGGAGTTACAGCTTCCTTTGCAACCTTAGGAGATATAGTATTAGCAGAACCAGGGGCAATGATTGGCTTTGCAGGACAGAGAGTTATAAGCCAAACCATTGGAGAAGCTTTACCAGAAGGTTTTCAAACAGCGGAATTTTTATTAGAACATGGATTTATAGATAAAATAGTAGAAAGAAAAGATTTAAAAGAAACTATTTATAAATTAATTCAACTTAACAAATAACAAGAAAGGAGATAGAAAAAAGTGAAAAAAACTGAGTTATCTGCTTGGGAAAAAGTTGAGATTGCGAGAAATCCAAAAAGAAAAACATCATTAGATTATATAGAAAAAATATTCGACGAGTTTATTGAATTACATGGAGATAGAAATTGTAAAGATGATAAAGCTATTGTCTGTGGATTGGGTAGAATAGGAAAACAAAACTATACAATAATTGCGGAACAAAAAGGAAGAACTACAAAAGAAAATATAGAAAGAAATTTTGGAATGCCAAACCCTGAAAGCTATAGAAAAGCAATAAGATTTATGAAACAAGCGGAAAAATTTAAAAGACCAGTAATTACCTTTATAGATACAAAGGGAGCATATCCAGGAATTGAAGCAGAAGAAAAGGGACAACGGAGAAGCAATAGCAAAATCAATGTTTGAAATGGCAAAACTTAAAGTTCCAGTAATAGCAATAGTAATTGGAGAAGGCTCAAGTGGAGGAGCTTTAGCAATAGGTGTAGGAAACAGAGTATTGATGCTAGAAAATGCAATATATTCAATTCTTTCGCCAGAAGGATATGCAAGTATATTGTGGAAAGATGCATCAAGAAGTAAAGAAGCTGCAGAAAAAATGAAATTAACTGCAAAGGATTTATATAATTTTGGAGTAATTGATAAAATTATTAAAGAACCACAAATAGACGAAAATGATATGATAGAAAAAATTGCTCAAGACTTAAAAAAAGAAATAAAATCTACAATTTCACAAATGAAAGATAAAACAAGTGAAGAAATTGTGGAAGAAAGATACCAAAAATTTAGAAATATACAATATTTTAATAATATATAAAATTTTAGGAGGTAAATATGTTATTACAAGATAAAAAAATATTAATAATGGGAATTAGAAACAAGTGGAGCATTGCTTATGGCATTGCAAAATCAGCTTATGAAAATGGAGCTAAACTAATTTTTACATATATGGATGAATCTAATAAAGATAAAATGGAAGAATTAACAAAAGAGTTTGAAGGATGTAAATTATATGTATTAGACGGAGCATCTGAAGATGAAAAAGTAAGAGAAGTATTTACAAAAATAAAAGAAGAAAATGGTAAAATTGATGGGATTGTTCATGCCATAGCTCATGCAAACACAGAGGATTTACACAATGATTTTATTTTTACAAGCAAAGAAGGTTTTGCACATGCAAATGATGTAAGTGCATATTCATTTGTACTTGTTTCAAGA
>CALXBZ010000047.1 GCA_944386665.1 uncultured Clostridia bacterium | reverse complement strand
GCTTTACCTCAAGGAGGACTAAATAATGCATATATAGTATACGAAATAATAGTAGAAGGCGGAGAAAGTAGATTAATGGCATTATTTAAAGGTCAAGATTTAGACAAAATAGGACCAGTAAGAAGCGCAAGACATTATTTCCTAGATTATGCATTAGAAAATGATGCAATATATACACATTTTGGATGGAGCCCTCAAGCAGAATCAGACATATCTAGTTTATATGTAAATAATATAAATGGAATTTTTGAAAGTGAAAAATCTTTCTGGAGAGTAAAAGATAAGAGTGCACCACATAATGTTGCAACGAGTACAGAAGATATTTTAGAAATAGCTGAGCGTAAAGGATACGAAACAACTTCATCAACCAAGAGTGTACTAAATTATGTAACAGATGATGTTACACTAGATGATGGACAAAATGCAGATACAGTTACAATTCCATATTCTTATTCAAATGTTGTAAAATATACATATGATAAAGAAACACAAAGATATCAAAGATATTCAAGAGACATTGAAGAAACGGATTGGATAACAGACGAAAAAGTAACAACAAAAAATATAATTATTACTTTTGCAAGAAACGCTACATTAAATGACGGAGAAAATAAAGGAAGACAGACTCTATATAATGTAGGAACACTTGACGGATACTATATTACAAACGGAAAAGCAATAAAAATAACTTGTGAGAAATCATCAAGAAGTGCACAAACTGTGTATAAAGATCTAGACGGAAATGAAATAAAAGTTAATGATGGAAATACATATATACAAATTTGCCCAATTGATGCAAAAGTTGTAATTGAAGGCGAGGAAGAACCAGAAGCAGAAACAAATACAGAAACGAATATAATAGCATAAATAAAACATCCAAAACATTTATTGTTTTGGATTTTTTTATGTATTATTAAAAATAATTTAAAATAATTTTTCAAATGTATAATCTTTATCTAAATTTTTATTTAAATATAAGGAACTAATTAATTTTAATTCTTTTTTTGACTCTTCTGAAACAGTAAAAGAATATATCTTTTTTGCAGGGGCAGAACAAACATATTTTAAAGCATTAAAAGTATCTTGTGTAATTTTTAGAGCAGATTTATCTAATCGTCCACAATTGTTACATAAGAAACCGTTATTAGCAATACTAAAATATCCAATGTTATCTGATATTCCGGCATACAGTACATTTTCCAAGTATTGGTGTAAAACCAAGTAATACCATTAAGCGCAATTCAAAAATAGACAATATAAAATCTTTATCTAAATCTGTTTCGGAAATTACATATAATGTATTTAAAAGAAGTTGTAAGATTTTATAAGTAAATTGATTTTCATCTGTTACATCGTACACTAATCTAGCAATAAAAGAAGCATATGTTAATTTCTCTAAGTCTGTACGAATATTATAAAAAACCTCTATAGTCTCACAAGAATTAATATTGTAAGATGAAGCACCACTATATATAATTAAATCACTAAAGCTTAAAAACTGGGTGCCAGCTAAAAGAGGACTTTTTGGTTTCCTTGCTCCTTTAGCTGCACAACCAATTCTTCCAATATCTGGAGTTAATATTGATACCATCTTATCAAAATCTCCCATATTACTTTCTAAAAGTACTATTCCCTTCGTCTTGATTATTCCCATATATATCCTTCTTATTATTAATTTGATTATTATTAGAATCATTTGTTAAAAATGTTTTTTCAATATTTTCTACTTCTAATAATTCCAGAAAAGTATTAATATTGCCAGTATTTTTAAAAGTATTCCAAGCTAGTTTTTTGAGCATACAAAATCATCTCCTAATGTTATTAAATTTATCTTTTGCTAATTTAAATAATTTATACTAACAATTATTGTAATTTAAATTTTTTTAGTAAAGAAGAATCATTTTGCCAATCTTCTTTAACTTTTACCCATAATTGTAAATTTACTTTAGTATCTAGCATTTTTTCTAAATCTTCTCTTGCAAATGTACCAATCTTTTTTAACATTTGACCACTTTTTCCAATTATAATACCTTTATGAGAGCTACGCAAACAATATATAGTAGCAGAAATGTCATAAATATTTTTCTTATTTTGAGTTTTACGAAACTTCATCTTATCAACTTCTACATAAATTCCATGAGGCACTTCGTCATTTAAAAGCTTAAGAGCTTTTTCACGTATAGTTTCTTCTGCAAGTTGTCTTAATGTTTGATCAGTATACTCCTCAGTATCATAATATGCAGGACCAGGTTTTAGGTTATTCTCTATTTCATCTAATAAAACATTTAAATTTTTGTTTTTTACCACAGAAACTGGTACTACAGAAACAAAATCATATTCATTAGAATATAAAGAAATTAATTTTGCAACTTGAGCCTTATCTACTAAATCTACTTTATTAATTACTAGAATGCATTTCTTTTTAGACATAATTATTTTATTTAAAATTAATCGGTCACCTTTGCCAATTTCATTTGACGTAGCATCTACCACGAAAAGTACAATATCAACATCTAAAGATGAGCCAAACGCTGTTTCAATCATAACATCGCCAAGCTTAGATTTAGGTTTGTGAATTCCTGGGGTATCAACAAAAATTATTTGTGAATTAGAACGATTAACAATAGCCTTAATTGCAGTTCTTGTAGTTTGGGTTTTATTAGCAACAGCGGCAACCTTTTCTCCAACTAATGCATTTATAATACTAGATTTACCAACATTTGTTCTTCCTAGCATTGAAACAAATCCAGACTTAAAATCAGACTTGTCCGCGTTTGAATTATAATTTAAATGTTCCATATTATTCTCCATCTCTTTTTGATATATATTATAACGATTAAGAAAAAAATATTTTGTAGAAAATAGTTTTAAAAATCGTTTTTTATATGTATATATTCGACATTGAAAATTATATAATATTTTTTGCAATGTGTCAAAATTTATGCTATACTATCAAATGTAAATGTAAAGTATTTACGTATTAATAAATTTATACAATGGAATGAGGTACAATATGTATTTAATAGTGGGACTGGGAAATCCTGAACCAGAATATTCAAAAACAAGACACAATATGGGATTTGACGTTATAAATAAGTTAGCTGAAAAATATAATATTGATGTTAAAAAAGAGAAGTTTAATGGATTTTATGGAAATGGAATAATCGAAAATGAAAAAGTAATATTAGTAAAACCGCAAACTTACATGAATTTAAGTGGAGAAGCAGTAATTCAATATGCAAATTTTTATAAAATAGAACCGGAAAACATAATAATAATTTATGATGATATCGATATAGAAACTGGTATAACAAAAATAAGAAAAAAAGGTGGACCAGGAACACACAATGGAATGAAATCAGTAGTACATGAACTAAACACTACAGAATTTCCTCGCATAAGAGTAGGAACTGGAAGTAAAGAAAAAATAACAGATTTAATAGGATATGTTATATCAAAAGTCAATGAAGAAGAATATGAAAAGCTAAAAGTAGGAATTAATAAGGCTGTAGAAGCAGTAACAGAAATTTTAAAAATAGGAATAGATAGGGCAATGAGTAAATTAAATTAGAACACTGTTAAGAAATAATTATTTTCCAATAAGGACTTTAGAGGAAGGAACAATACATGAAAGAAATAATAATCAATAAAAATAAAGATGGTAGCAATCTAATAGCATTAGTTGAAAATGGAAGATTAATTGAAAAATATGATGAAGAAAAAGAAAAAAATGCTTTTGAAGGAAATATATATTGTGGAATAATAAGAGATATATTACCAGCAATGCAATCTGCTTTTATAGATATAGGAGAGAATAAAAATGCATTTATTCATATAAAAGATATAATTCCTAAAGTGAGCAATATTACAGGAAACAAAGAAGAAAATTTAGAAAAATATAAAATAAGTGACTATTTAAAAATTAAAGAGCCAATACTTGTACAAATAAAAAAAGATCAAGAAAATCAAAAAGGTGCAAGAATATCAAAACATATTAGTTTAACAGGAAGACTATGTGTTCTAATGGTAAATGTAAATTTTATCACAGTATCACAAAAAATAGAAAATGTAGAGGAACACAATAGATTAAAAACAATAGCAAGAAAAATATTGTCAGAAATAAAAACAAATGAACATTATGGACTGATTTTAAGAACAGCAGCTGAAAATAAACAAGAAGATGAAATAAAAGAAGAAGTAGAAAAACTAATGCAATTATGGGAAAAAATTCAAAAGTCATATAGTGAAGCTACAAAAAATGGTAAGCCTCAATTAATATTCCAAAACTATGATGTAATATCAAAATTTTTAACCAGTGTATTAGATACAAATATAGATAGAGTAATAGTAAATGATGCGGATTTATATGAGTTAATCAAGAACTATATAAATAGCATAAATAAGCAAAATATAGAATTAGTTTTAAGAGAAGAAGATTTAACTAATATACACGAATTAAATAAGCAAATAGAAGAAATGGCACAAAGAAAAATATGGCTAAGATGTGGAGGATTTATAACAATAGACAAAACTGAAGCATTAACTGCAATAGATATAAATTCAGGCAAATTTACAGGGAAAAAGAATTCCAGCAAAGAAAACACAATATGCAAAGTTAATCAAGAAGCTACAATAGAAATTGCAAAACAGTTAAGATTAAGAAATATAAGCGGAATAATAGTGATAGACTATATAGATATGGAAGATGATGCTGATAGAAAAAATATAATTAAATTGCTAAATGATGAATTGAAAAAAGATAGAAGTAAAACTCAAGTTATGGGATTTACAAAATTAGATTTATTAGAGATGACAAGAAAGAAAATATAAATTATTTAGGTTGACAAAATTCATTATATATGGTAAAATTACATTCTGTAAGCCGCCTGAGTCGGGCAACTAAAATCTACATCAGGTTAACAAGTTTTAAATTTGAAAGTAGATGCCTTGCATTTTATGCTTAGCGAGTATACATATAAAGGGAGGTGTACAATTAATGTACGCAATAATCGAAAGTTGTGGAAAACAATACAAAGTAGCAGAAGGAGATGTTGTATTCTTCGAAAAATTAGATGCTGAAGAAGGAAAGAAAGTTTCTTTTGATAAAGTTGTTCTAGTATCTGATGATAAAAAAGTAGAAGTTGGAGCTCCATATGTTAAAGGTGTAAAAGTTGAGGGAAAAGTCTTAGCAAATGGTAAAGCTAAAAAAATAGTTGTTTACAGATACAAAGCTAAGAAAAATGAAAGAAGAACTCAAGGACATAGACAACCATATACAAAGGTTGAAATAACATCTGTAAAATTAGCTGCTGAAAAGAAAGAAACAAAGACAGAAGCTAAAACAGAAACAAAATAATTAATTGAAATTAATAATGAAGAGATATTACAAAAACCAAAACATGAAGGGAGTGAAACAAAATGGCTCATAAGAAAGGTCAAGGTAGTGTTAAGAACGGTAGAGATAGTGAATCAAAACGTCTTGGACTAAAAAGAGCTGATGGTCAAGTTGTTCCAGCTGGAAATATCCTAGTAAGACAAAGAGGAACAAAATTCCATCCAGGAAAAAATGTTGGCATAGGAAGTGACGATACTTTATATGCTAAAGTTACAGGAACAGTTAAATTTGAAAGACTTGGAAGAGATAAAAAACAAGTTAGTGTTTATACTGTAGAAGAATTAAAAGCTAAGGAAGCAAAAAAAGAAGCTCCAAAAGCAGAAAAGGTAGAAAAAAAAGTAGCAACAACTAAAACAGCTGCAAAGAAAACAACTACTAAAAAAACTGTAAAAACAAAATAAGCTATAAAAAGACTCCGTATTTAGGGAGTCTTTTATGTTTTAAAATTACAAGATATTATTTAGATTACTTGTAAAATTTAGGAAAATTTTATATAATAGTAAATGACTAAATTTTTAAATAACTAAGCCCAAATAGCTATGATACAGAATTTGAATATGAATGGAGGATAATATAATGTCAGACAAAAAAAGGATATTAACGGGAGATAGACCAACAGGTAAATTACATATAGGACACTATTTTGGTTCCTTGAAAAAAAGAGTAGAAATGCAAAACTCTGGACTATATGACCCATATATATTAATTGCAGACGTTCAAGCATTAACAGATAACTTTAATAATCCAGAAAAAGTAAGAAAAAATGTAAGAGAAGTTGCAATGGACTATTTATCATGCGGAATAGACCCAGAAAAGACTACTATATATATTCAGTCAATGATACCAGAAGTTGCAGAACTTACAGTTTTTTATTCAAATTTAGTAACTATAGCAAGGCTTGAAAGAAATCCAACTGTAAAGACAGAGATAGCACAAAAAAGAGATATATTTGGAGAAAGTGTAACTTATGGATTCTTAGGATATCCAGTTAGCCAAGCAGCAGATATTACTTGTTTTAGAGGAGAGCTAGTTCCAGTAGGGGAGGATCAACTTCCATTAATTGAACAATGTAGAGAAATAGTAAGAAAATTTAATTCAATATATGGAGATGTATTAATAGAACCAGAAGCTGTATTATCTTCTGGAAAAAGAATAAAAGGGCTAGACGGAAACGAAAAAATGGGAAAATCTTTAGGAAATGCTATTTATCTATCAGATAGTGAAGATGAAATTACTAAAAAAGTAATGAGCGCTGTTACAGATCCTAAAAGAATTAAAAAGGACGACTTGGGAAATCCTGATGTATGTATGGTTGCATATTACCATAATTTGTTTTCAAATAAAGAGGAATATGAAAATGTATGTGCAGAATGTAGAGCTGGAGAACGCGGTTGCGTAGCTTGCAAAAAGCAATTAGCTCAAAATATAATAAAAACATTAGAGCCAATTAGAGAAAAAAGAAAATACTATGAAGAACATCCAGAAATAGTAGATAAAATATTGATGGAAGGAACTGCAAAAGCACAAAAAGAGGCTCAAGAAACAATGAAAAAAATAAAAAAAGCAATGAAATTAGAGTATTTTAATTAAATTAGAGCCATGAGGATGTATCCTTAGGTTTCGGAGGAGATAAGATGTTTATAGATTATGCTAAAATTTATGTTAACGCAGGAAAAGGTGGAAATGGTGCAGTATCATTTAGAAGAGAAAAATATATAGCTGCCGGAGGCCCGGACGGAGGAGATGGAGGAAAAGGCGGAGATGTATATTTCGAAGTGGATTCCGATACAAATACACTTATAGACTTTAGATATAAAAAGAAATTTAAAGCGGAAAACGGTCAAAATGGAGAAGGTGCACGTAAATCTGGAAAAAATGGAGAAGACCTTTATATAAAAGTACCAATAGGAACAATTATAAAAGATGCTAAAACAGAAGAAGTATTAGCTGATATGTCAGAAAAAGGACAAAAAACATTAGTTTTAAAAGGTGGTAGAGGAGGCAAAGGAAATACACACTTTGCTACATCTACTAGACAAGCTCCTAGATTTTCACAAGGAGGAGAAGAAGGAGAAGAAAAAGAACTAATACTTGAACTAAAACTTTTAGCTGATGTTGGACTAATTGGATTCCCAAGTGTAGGAAAATCAACAATATTATCTGTTGTAACAGCTGCAACACCTAAAATTGCAGATTATCATTTTACAACATTAGAACCTAATTTAGGTGTAGTTAAACCAGAATATGGAGATAGCTTTGTAATGGCTGATATACCTGGATTAATTGAAGGAGCAAGTGAAGGAACTGGATTAGGAATTCAATTCTTAAGGCACATAGAAAGAACAAGATTATTATTACATGTAATCGATGTTTCAGCATCAGAAGGAAGAAATCCAGTAGAAGATTTTTATATTATAAATAAAGAATTAGAAAAATATAGTAAAAAGCTTGCTAAAAGAAAGCAAATAATAGTGGCTAACAAAATAGATGCTATGCAAGATCCTAAATTATATGAGGATTTGGAAAAATTAGCTAAAGATAATAATATGGAAATATTCAAAATATCTGCAGCAACAGGAGAAGGCATAAAAGAATTAATACATGAAGTATCTAAAATGCTAAAAACTTTACCAAAAGAACAGCAGGTAGAAGTATCTACTCAAAGAAAAATTTACAAATTGGAGGAAGAAGAGCCATATACAATAATTAAAAAAGATGATATGTATATTGTTGATGGACCGGCTATAAGAGAATTAATGCGAAAAGTAAACATGGAAGATTATGAATCAATGTATTATTTCCAAAAGAGATTAGAAGAAATGGGAGTAAACAAAAAGCTTAAAGACGTTGGGGTAAAAGAAGGAGATACAGTAAAAGTATTTGACTATTTACTTGAATGGGAAGACTAAATTATAAAAAATACAAACTTATGTTTGACAAACGATTTTTTTTATGATAATATATTTGCAGAATAAATTTAGGAGTGATTTATATGGCGAAAAAAAGAAATCCATCAGAACTAAACAAAAGGGAAAGAGCAATTTTAAGATTCATAGAAAAAGAATTAAATGAAAATGGATATCCACCATCAGTAAGAGAAATAGGAAAAGCAGTAGGACTTAAATCAACTGCTACAGTACATTCATATTTAGGTAGACTTGAAGAAGGCGGATACATATCAAGAAAAGACAAAAAAGGAAGAACTCTACAACTAATAAAAGGTGGTAAAACTTACAAACCACATACAGAAGAAAGAAATGTTTATGCCGGAAAAGAAATGGTAGAAGTTCCTGTTGTAGGAAGAATTACTGCAGGAGCACCGATTCTTGCTGTTGAAAATATAACTGATACGTTCCCGATACCGTTAGATTTTATTGGAAATAGTGAGTGCTTTATGCTAACAGTAAGAGGTGAAAGCATGATTGAAGCGGGAATAATGAATGGCGATTACATATTAGTGAAAAAGCAAAATACTGCTAATAATGGAGAAATAGTAGTTGCACTAATAGAAGATGAAGCTACAGTAAAAACCTTTTACAAAGAAAAAGACCATATAAGACTACAGCCAGAAAACTCAACAATGGATCCTATAATAGTTCCAACATGTGAGATTTTAGGAAAGGTTGCTGGAGTCTTTAGAAAAATGTAAACAACCTCAGATAAAAATATTAAAAGTTATTTTGGAGT
>CALXBZ010000046.1 GCA_944386665.1 uncultured Clostridia bacterium | reverse complement strand
AAGAAAAAAATTTAAAAAATTAAAATTATAGTATAAAAAATTACAAATAAGAAAATCTAAAGAATAACAAGAAAAATCTTTAGAAAAAAGAAAAACGAAGGAGGAATAAAAGAATGCAAAAAAATGCAAATAAAAGAGAAAAAGGTATAACTCTAATAGCCTTGGTCGTAACAATAGTTGTTTTGCTTATATTAGCGGGAGTAAGCTTAAGCCTAGTACTAGGAGAAAATGGACTAATAAATAAAGCAAAAGAGGCTAGAGACAAATACGCAGAAGCTGCAAAAAATGATGAAATAGCATTAAATGAAGTTAGCGGATGGCTAGAAGAAAATATTGGAGGTTCAACTGGTGGAGGGGACTCGCAAGATTTACCATCTACAGGAGAAACTAAGCCATATTTACCAGGAGACGATTTTACTCAAGTGGCAGGGACAGACTTAAGTAATGGATTAGTAATAGAAGATGGAGAAGGAAACCAATATGTATGGATAGAAGTGCCAAAAACAACGACAGTATATCCAACAGCAGGATTAAACATAACAAACTTTACAGAAGACGAATATACAAAAATAGAAAGTGATTTACACACATATACAGATTATTATAGAAGAAGTAAAAGTGGAACATTAACAAGTTATACAGACACATATTATGCAGATACTAATAACACAGGATGGTTTGCAAATGCAACAGAATATAATACATTAAAACAAACAATGTTAAAAAGTGTATACCAAAATGGAGGCTTTTGGATAGGAAGATACGAAGCAGGAATAGCAGAGAACAGAACCGAAAAAGGTGAAGCAACAGTAACACCATTATCTAAAGCAGACCAATACCCATATACTTATGTAACAAGAACACAAGCACATGTATTAGCAAAGAAAGTAAATTCAGGGAATTATACAAGTAGTTTAATGTTTGGTGTGCAATGGGATTTAGTGTTAAAGTTTTTAGAAACAAAAGGTGTTTCTCAAGATGATTTAAGAAAAGATAGTAAAGAATGGGGAAATTATAGAAATTCAACATTTACGTTAAATAGAGGAAAATATGCACAATATAATAAATTATCAACATGGTATAATTATAATCAAGATTTAGCTAATTGCGTGCAAAACGGTGTAAAGCAAACTGCTACAGATTCTTCTAATAGTATATTGTTAACAACAGGAGCAAGTGATGCAACAAAGAAAATGAACATATACGACCTAGCAGGAAATGTATGGGAATGGACCTTAGAATACACCTCTCGCACCAACTCTCCTTGTGCTGGGCGTGGTGGTGACTATTACAACCATAGCTCAAACGGTCCAGCTAGCGACCGCAGCAGCAGCTTCCATACGGCCAGCAACTACGACGGCAATGGATTCCGTCTCTCACTTTTTTAAGGTAGCACTGAGCCCTGAATGCGAGAACTATAAAATATAGATAAGCAGAGCCCAGGGTATAAAATATGAAACTAGTCTAGCGATAGTCTAGTATTACAGTAGAAAATTAAATATTAGAGTAGGTAGGTAAACGAGCCCGCTTATAACACGTAAGTGTTACGATTATTTTATATAGCAAAAATTGTTTTTTACAATTTTTGCTTTTTTGTATTCTTCCTTTATACATTATTTTAAATTTGCAAAAGGAACAGTAGTACTTAAGAATACAGTAGAAAAGTTAAGTAAAAATTGATTCAATGATGAAAGAGAAAAAATACAGGCACAAATTGTCGTAAAATGTAATGGAGTTGTTATTGAATAAATTGCCAAAATGTGGTATAATAAATAAATGCCAATGAGAGAGAGGGAGAGAAATTGAAAAGCATAGATGAAATGAGGACAAGCTACAATGAATTTATTGAAAGACAACGAAAAGGTTATGAAATAACAGCGGCAATGATTGGGTACATAGTTCAGAAAATGCAAGAAGCTTCAATAGTAAAAGGTGAGGTTTCAATAAGTGGGAGAATAAAGAGCTTTAAATCAGCATATGAAAATACTGGAAAAAAAGCAGTGGATGACTGTTTTGGAATAAGAATCGTTGGAAATATAAATGATTTGATTGCAATAGAGAGAGAATTAAGCAGAATGCTAGTATTAGATTTAAAAAAAGACCATAGAAAAAATAAAAACACTAAATATAACGGATTACATGAGATGGTACATATGGACAGTAGTTACGTAAAAGAGTATGGAATGCAAGAAAATGAATCTGAACCAATTGTTTTTCCTCAAATAGAAGTTCAGTACTGGAGTGAAGAAACAAGACAAGAATGTGTATATGGGGAATTAGCGTATGCAAAATACAAAAGAAAAGATTTATTAGCAATAATAGCTAGATTAGAAAATGACCGTGAAGATGCATATAAAGATTTACCAATTTGCTATGAGATACAAGGTAATAACATAAGGAGACTATCTAATAGAGAAACACTATACAAAGTATATCCAGAAATACAGGAGTTGGAAGAAAAAAGAGAAAAAGCATCTGTAGTACCAGATGCTGATGATGGTGATAGATAATTTAAAAAGTAAATAGAAATGAAATGTACGTATAAACGTTAAAGATTGTTCAATAAATAGCTTAATATTTGTTGAGCAATTTTTTGCGTAACATCATTAATATCTAGTAAAGGATTAAATTCTACAAGATCAAATGACTTAACTTTTTCTTTATTTTTTATGATATGTGTTACAAAATCATAAGCTTCTTCCAAACTGATACCATTTTTGGCTGGAATAGATACTCCCGGAGCTAATTTAGGGTCTATTACATCTAAATCATAACTAACGTGTACTCCGTTTGTACCAGCAGAAGCTATATCAAAAGCTTTAGAATAAATATAGTCTGTACCAAATTTATGAATGTCTTCAGTTGAAAAAACAGTTACTCCTGCATTTTTTAAATTTTCTAATTCAAAAGGTTCATCTATATCTCTACCACCTACTAATACTGCATTTTTAGGATTAAAATAGTTCCCAGAATGAAAATTTGACAAAATGCTTTTTTTATAATTTGTGATAGTCGCAAAAGGTAAACCATGAATATTTCCAGAAGTTGTTGTTTCAAAAGTATGGTAATCTCCATGAGAGTCAAACCAAATAATACCAAGATTTTTATATTTTTTAATAGAAGCTAGATCAGAAGCTATAGCTATACTGTGATCACCACCTATTGTTAAAGGAAAAAAATCTGAGTTTATAGTGTCTAAAACAGCACTATATAATTTTGAGTTAAACTCATTAACTGATTTTAAATTTTTTTGCTTATTATTTTTTTCTAATTCTTTATTTATATCTTTGGCATAAATATTAATTATTTCATTAATTTTTGCTTTATCAATAATTGATTCTAAAACCTCAGGCCCTAATTTTGCTCCATCAATGTGTACTCCTAAATCAGAACAGGCTCCTATAATATTTATACTTTTCATGTTACTATTGTAAATCTCCTTCCAACAAAATGTGCATTATAGTATATCAGAAAAAATAAAAAAATAATAGTGGTATTAAAAAATAATTGTACGGTTTTTATAAAAATTTTTCTTAAGACTACATAATTGAAACAGCAAAAATAATTGAAAAAACCATTGACTTTTACAACAAAAGAGTATATAATAGAAAAGCATGTAAGATAGCGTTGAAGTGAGATGTGGCTACAACCACTTAATACAACAGAGGTTGGAGGGAACTCTCATGGAGCATGTCATGGCTGAGACCAGGCGGTAAGTAGAACAGTTGTATAAAAGTATTAAATACAAATGTTTAATATGTATGAAAATATGTATTAATAAATGCACACTTATCCCAAGATATTCATGCAAAAGACTTGGGCTTTTATATTGGAAAAACATAGAACACCAGGGTGCGTTTATAACTTCCGACCAATAAAAATAAATAAGGAGGGAAAATTACATGGCAAAGAAACAAACAACAGAAGTAACAAATGGTAAAATTAGAATAAGACTAAAAGCCTATGACTCTCAACTTTTAGAACAGTCTGCTGAAAAAATAGTAGATACTGCTAAAAAAACAGGAGCAAAAGTTTCAGGACCTATTCCATTACCAACAGAGAAGGAAATTGTAACAATTTTACGTTCTCCACACAAACACAAAGATTCAAGAGAACAATTTGAAATGAGAACACATAAGAGAGTTATAGACATTCTTTACCCTACACAAAAAACAGTTGAAAGTTTAACAAAAATTGAACTACCAGCTGGTGTAAATATAGAAATCAAATAACTACTAAACAAAAATAAGTCTTATAGCTAGACAAAAAAAGCTAATAGCCATGCTGGTAATTAAATATCAGCCAATAGTTAGGAGGAAATTTTAAAATGAAAAAAGCAATAATAGGAAGAAAAGTCGGAATGACACAAATCTTCGATGAAAAAGGAAGAGTAATACCAGTAACTGTTATAGAAGCTGGACCATGTGTTGTAGCACAAGTTAAATCAGCAGAAACTGATGGATACAATGCAGTACAATTAGGATTTGGAGATGTTAAAGAAAGCAAGGTTAACAAACCATTAAAAGGACATTTCGAAAAATCAAAATTATCATTTAAAAAACATTTAAGAGAATTCAGAATGGAATCTGTAGAAGGAGTTAAAGTTGGAGATGAATTAAAAGCTGATGTTTTCGTAAAAGGAGACAAAGTTGACATTCAAGGAACTTCAAAAGGAAAAGGATTCCAAGGTGTTATAAAAAGACATGGACAATCAAGAGGACCTATGGGACATGGATCTATGTATCATAGAAGACCAGGATCTATGGGATCTACATCAACACCAGGTAGAGTATTCAAAGGTAAAAAACTTCCAGGACATATGGGAGCAAATACAATAACAATACAAAACTTAGAAGTTGTTTCAGTAGACTTAGACAAGAATGTATTATTAGTAAAAGGTAGCGTTCCAGGAGTAAACGGAGCAATACTAAAAATAAAATCAAGTGTAAAAGCATAAGGAAGGAGGAAGAAAAATGCCTAAGATAGACGTATATGATATAAACGGAAAGAAAGTTAAAGAGCTAGAATTAAATGAAAACGTATTTGGTATTGAACCAAACGAAGCTGTTGTACATAGTGTACTTGTTAACTTTCTAGCAAATCAAAGACAAGGTACACAAAGTACAAAAACAAGAAGCGAAGTTTCAGGTGGTGGAAAGAAACCATGGAGACAAAAAGGAACAGGTAGAGCAAGACAAGGAAGTATTAGAGCTCCACAATGGATTAAAGGTGGTATAGCTTTAGGACCAAAACCTCGTTCTTACAAATACACTGTAAATAAGAAAGAAAGACAACTAGCAGTAAAATCAGTTCTAAGCTCAAAAGTATTAGAAAAAGAATTAGTAGTTGTTGACAATTTACCATTAAAAGATATTAAGACAAAAGAAATGGTAAAGGCTCTTTCAAATTTAAAAGTTGAAGGAAAAGCATTAATAATGCTTCCAGAAAAAAATGAAAATGTTCAAAAATCAGCAAGAAACATTGAAGGAATTAAAACAACATTAGTTGAAACTATCAATGTATACGATTTGTTAAAATACAACAAATTAGTTTTAACAGAAGATACTGTTAAAAAATTAGAGGAGGTGTACGCATAATGAGAGCAGAAGACATTATAATAAAACCAATAATTACTGAAGAAAGTAATGCTGGATTACAAGAAGGAAAGTATACCTTTAAAGTAAATAAAAAAGCTACAAAAGTTGATATTGCTAATGCAGTAGAAAAACTTTTTGAAGTAAAAGTATTAAAAGTAAATACTATTACAGTAAAAGGAAAAGAAAAAAGAGTAGGAAGAAATGTTGGAAAAACATCAGATTGGAAAAAGGCTATAGTTACTATAGATACAAATCCATCAGAAAAAACTTACCAAAGCAAAGGCGGAAAAGAAGTTAAAGTTTCAAAGAAATATAAGACTTCAATAGATGAATTTATGGGAGCTTAGAAACCAATAAATTAACTAACGAGAATTAACTCGGACAATAAAAAATATCTGCAAATGGAGCAGGAAAAAATCCATTATAAAAATAATAAAGGAGAGAAATTAAAAATGGCAACAAAAAAATTTAGACCAACAACTCCATCATTAAGAAATACAACTGTATCAGATTTTGCTGAAATAACTAAGAAAACTCCTGAAAAATCATTACTTTCAGTAAAAAAAGAAAAATCAGGAAGAAATAATTATGGAAGAATTACAGTTCGTCATCAAGGTGGAGGAAATAGACAAAAATATAGAATAATTGATTTTAAACGTCAAAAAGAAGATATGACAGCTACTGTTATGGGTATAGAATATGATCCAAACAGAAGTGCAAATATAGCATTAATTCAATATGAAGACGGAACAAAATCATATATATTAGCACCAATAGGATTAAAAGACGGAGATAAAGTTGAATCAGGTGCAAAAGCTGATATAAAACCAGGAAACTGTATGAAATTAGAAAACATACCAGTTGGTACTATGGTTCACAATATAGAAATAAATCCTGGTCAAGGTGGAAAATTAGTAAGAGCTGCAGGACAAGAAGCTCAACTTATGGCTAAAGAAGGAAAATTTGCAAATTTAAGATTACCTTCAGGAGAAATGAGATTAATAATGTTAAATTGTAGAGCAACAATAGGAACTGTTGGAAATGCTGAATACGAAAACATTAAATTAGGAAAAGCTGGAAAAACAAGACATTTAGGAAAACGTCCAGAAGTTAGAGGATCTGCAATGAACCCAGTAGATCACCCTCATGGTGGTGGTGAAGGAAAGGCTCCAGTAGGACACGCAGGACCAATGACTCCTTGGGGTAAACCAGCACTTGGATACAAGACAAGAAAAAATACAAGAACTGATAAATTTATAGCTAAGAGGAGGAAATAATAATGTCAAGATCTAGTAAAAAGAAACCATTTGTTGCTCCAGAGCTATTAAAAAGAATCGAAGCAATGAATGAAAGTGGAAAAAAAGAAGTATTAAAGACATGGTCTAGAGCTTCTACAATATATCCACAAATGGTTGGACACACAATAGCTGTTCATGACGGAAGAAAACATGTTCCAGTATATATTTCTGAAGAAATGATTGGACATAAATTAGGAGAATTTGCTCCAACAAGAACATTTAAAGGACATTCAGGAGATAAAACAACTACAGCAAAATAAAAAATTAAGGAGGTAAATAAAGTGGAAGCAAAGCAAGAAACTATGGAAAACGAAGTAATACCAAGCGCAAGCGCAACTCTAAAATATGCTAGAATTTCAAGCAGAAAAGTTAAGATTGTAGCAGATTTAATAAGAGGAAAAAATGTAGATGAAGCCTTAGCTATAGTTAAATTTACACCAAAAGCAGCATCAGAAGTAGTAGAAAAATTGCTTAAATCAGCAATAGCAAATGCTGAAAATAACCATGGAATGAAAAGTAACAATTTATATGTAGCAGAAATATATGCAAATCAAGGACCTACATTAAGAAGAATAAGACCAGCTGCAAAAGGTTCAGCTGTAAGAATTAGAAAGAGAACAAGTCATATAACTATAGTTCTTAAAGAAAGAGACTAAAAGTAAGGAGGATAATAGAAAATGGGACAAAAAATGAATCCAAATGGACTTAGAGTTGGAATCATAAAAGACTGGAATTCAAAATGGTATGCAGATTCAAAACATTTTGGAGATTATCTAGTAGAAGACCACAAAATCCGTGAATATGTTAAGAAAAAATTATACGCTAGCGGAATTGCAAAAATAGAAATCGAAAGAACAGCAAAATTTGTTAAAGTTAACGTATATACAGCTAAACCTGGTTTAGTAATCGGAAAAGGTGGAAATTTAGCAGAAAGCTTAAAAGAAGAATTACAAAAAATGATTGGAAAAGATGTAAATCTAAATATAGTAGAGGTTAAGAGCCCAGATTTAGATGCACAACTAGTTGCTGAAAATATAGCAGGACAATTAGAAAGAAGAATTTCATTCAGACGTGCAATGAAACAATGCATGCAAAAAACAATGAAAATGGGTGCTTTAGGAATAAAGACATCTGTTTCAGGAAGACTTGGTGGAGCTGATATGGCTAGAACTGAGTTCTACAAAGAAGGAACAATACCACTTCAAACATTAAGAGCTGACATCGATTATGGATTTGCAGAAGCAAACACAACATATGGAAAAGTTGGAGTTAAAGTTTGGATATATAAAGGAGAAGTTCTTCCAGCTAAAAAGAAAGTAGTGGAAGGAGGAGACAAATAATGCCATTAATGCCTAAAAGAACTAAATACAGAAAACAACAAAAAGGTAGAAATAGAGGAAAAGCAACAAGAGGAAATGTTGTAATAGACGGTATATATGGATTACAAGCATTAGAATTAGGACAAATTACTTCTAACCAAATAGAAGCAGCCCGTGTTGCTATGACAAGATATATAAAAAGAGGTGGAAAGGTTTGGATTAAAATCTTCCCAGACAAACCTATAACAAAGAAACCAGCAGATACTCGTATGGGTAAAGGTAAAGGTTCAGTTGAATACTGGGTAGCAGTTGTAAAACCTGGTAGAATATTATTTGAACTTGCTGATGTATCAGAAGATGTTGCAAGAGAAGCATTAAGACTTGCTGCTAACAAACTATCTGTTAAGTGTAAATTTGTTAAGAAAGAAACTGAAGTAGGTGGTGAATTAGATGAAGATAAATAAGATTAGAGAAATGTCTTCACCAGACTTAGAAAAAGAATTAGGAGAATTAAAATCAGAATTGTTTAAACTAAGATTCAGCTTAGCTACAAACGGATTAGATAATCCTATGAAAATAAAAGAAGTTAAGAAAGACATTGCAAAAATAAAAACTGTTTTAACTCAAAGAGAGTTAAATGGAGAAGACGTAGTTGCTAAAGAAGCTCCAAAGGCAGAAGAAAAGAAAACAGCAACTAAGGCTAAAAAAGAAACTACTAAAGAAACAAAAAAAGAGACTAAAAAAACAGCTACTAAAAAAGAGACAAAAAAAGTAACTGAATAATTTATACAACAAGAAGTTGTATTCCTTAGAATAAAGAAAGGAGAATATTATGGAAGAAAGAAATCTTCGTAAAACAATGACAGGAATTGTTACATCTGACAAAATGGATAAAACAGTAGTTGTATCTGTTA
>CALXBZ010000045.1 GCA_944386665.1 uncultured Clostridia bacterium | reverse complement strand
ACAAATTGGTATAATTTATATGCAAAATGTAAAACACTAGCAAAAAATAATAAAGTAAGCACAAGAATGATATATGGATTGCAATGGGACGCAACATGTAAGTGGTTAGAGTCAAAAGAATATAATATAACAGACTCAAGCACATGGGGAAATTATAGTAACAATACAGTCGAAGGACATGGAGAAAAACAAGATACAGGCTTTAGTGAAAAATGGAAGGCGAACAATATATATGATTTTGCTGGAAACTGCTATGAATGGACACAAGAGGCTTGCAACCCCGACTATCGTGCTTTTCGTGGAGGCAATTACAACTTTACAGGCTCTGATCGTCCGGCGACTGTTCGCAGCAACTTCGTCTTTCCAGACTATTCAGGTGGCAGCAACTTTTCTTCTCGTGCCACACTTTTCATAATGTAGCGCTGAGCCCTGTATATGCTAGAGTTTATAGAGCATAATACTGAGAGTGTTAAAATCTAACTGTGTATTTTCAAAAAGAGATTTTTGAAAATATGCGGTTAGATTTTTGCACATAAATTGAAGGAGTTTAAAAAATATGGAAAAACTTATTTTAGTAAAATTTACAAAAATTGTATATTAAAAAATATTTCTTAATTTATAATTTTTGTATTTTTTTTTATTAATTTCATATAGAATATTTCATAAAATGCTCAATATAACTTGACTTTTTGCCTATTTCCGTATAATATAATAAAAGAAAATTATAGATGCAAAAATCTGTAAAAGTTTGTTATAAATTGTTTAAAGTTAGTAAGAAATGGAGGATTCTATGGGAGAGGTTATAGTAATAACATCAGGAAAAGGTGGAGTTGGAAAAACAACAACAACAGCAAATCTAGGATCTGCATTAGCTCTAAAAGGAAAAAAAGTAGTATTAGTAGATACTGATATTGGTTTAAGAAACCTTGATGTAGTAATGGGATTAGAGAACAGAATTGTATATGATATAGTAGATGTTGTTGAAGAAAAATGTAAACTAAGACAAGCCCTTATTAAAGATAAAAGATTTGAACAATTATTCCTTTTACCTGCTGCCCAAACGAGAGATAAAAGTGCTATAAATGAAGAACAAATGAAAGAACTAACTAACAAACTAAAAGATGAATTTGACTATATTTTAATAGATTGCCCAGCAGGAATAGAACAAGGATTTAAAAATGCAATAGCCGGAGCAGATAGAGCAATAGTAGTAACAAATGCAGAGATATCTTCAATTAGAGATGCAGATAGAATTATTGGTTTATTAGAAGCGTCTGAGATAAAAAATCCAGAGTTAATTGTAAACAGATTAAGACCTAACATGGTAAAAAAAGGAGAAATGATGGATGTTGATGACATTGTTGATCTGTTATCAATAAATCTTCTTGGAGTAGTACCAGATGATGAATTTATAATTACTCAAACAAATAAAGGAGAACCTGCAGTAATAAATAAAAAGGCTCCATCAGGAAAAGCATATTTAGAAATTGCAAGAAGAATACTTGGAGAAAACATTGATGTTACAATTCCTGGTAGAGATGAAGGCTTTATAACCAAAATAAAAGGCATATTTAGAAAAAAATAACGGAGGTACATAATGTTTGAGAACGTATTTAATTTCTTTAAAAAGATTGGAAGAAAAGACCAAATAGAAGAAAAATCAAAAAATACAGCAAAGGAAAGGTTACATTTGGTTTTGATGCAAGATAGAGCAAATGTTTCAGCTGATTTTTTAGATATGATGAGACAAGAAATTATAGAAGTAATAAAAAAGTATATAGATGTGGATGAGAAAGACATAGATGTAAGACTAACAAATAAAACGAACGAAGATGGTACTATGGGAGCTCCCGCATTATATGCTAACATTCCAATTACAGGAATTAAAGAAGATAAGAGGGATAAAGAGAAAAAAACAGAAGAAGATAAAGAATCTAATAAAGCAGATGAAAAAGACAATAAAGAAAATAATAAGAAAGGCAATCAAGAAGAACAAACGAAAGAAGATAATGAACAAGAAAAAGTTAGCAAAGAAGAAATAAAACAAGAAGAAACTGACAATAATATTTCAAAAGAACAAGACATACAAGAATCTAGAAACAGCAATAAAGAAAAGCAAGAAGTGAAAGAAGATAATAAATTAGAAGAACAAACAAAGCAAATACAACAAGAAAATAAAGAAACTAACAATCAAAAAGAAAACAATAAAAATGAATCAAATACAAATCAAAAGAAAAGAACGAATAAAAAATAAATGAGGTTTATTCAATGGGAAAGAAAATATTGAAAAACATGGATTGGGGAATTCTTGTTTGTATAGTTATACTTGTAATGATTGGCTTAGTAGCACTATTTTCAGCTACACAGGAAGCAGAAAATGATGAATTTAAAAAACAAATTATGTGGTTAGTAATAAGCATACCGGTTATGATAATACTAATATTTGTAGATTATAATACTATATCAAAAATTTCTCCAATATTATATGTTGCTATTATTATTGCATTAATTGCAGTTCTATTTACAGAAAGTATAAATGGGGCAACTAGCTGGTTTAATATAGGCCCGGTATCCATACAACCTGCAGAATTTGCAAAAATTATCGTGATTATTGTTTTAGCACTGTATATATCAAAAATACAAGAAAAGGGAAAAGACCAGATAAGTAGACCAACAAGACTATTTCTTGCTCTTTGTATAGTAGGAGTACCAGTGCTATTAATCGTTAAACAACCAGATTATGGAACAGCTATAACATTCGTTGTTGCAACCATTCTTATGATTTTTACTGCTGGAATAAAAAAGAGATATATAATAATAGGGATACTATTAATTGCAATATTATTGCCAACATTATATTTCTTCGTATTACCAGAACATGCAAAAACTAGAATTGAAGTGTTCTTAAATCCAAATCTAGATCCTAGAGGAGCCGGATATAATGTTATACAATCAAAATTGGCAATAGGAGCTGGTGAATTTTTAGGAATGGGAATTCTTAAAGGCAACCAAACACAATTGGGATTTTTATATCCAAAGTCAACAGACTTTATATTTGCAGTTATTGGTGAAGAAATGGGCTTTATAATTGCTGCAACGGTTATTATAACATATGTTGTATTAATAACTAAAGCAATTTTTATTGCAAAAACTGCTAAAGATAATCTAGGTTCATATATAGCAATGGGGATTGTAGGAGTACTCTTATTTCACATGACGGAGAACATAGGGATGACAATGGGATTATTGCCAATAACGGGTGTTCCATTGCCATTTGTAAGCTACGGAGGAAGCTCGTTACTTACAAACTTAATGATGATAGGATTGCTATTAAATATAAGTGGAAGAAGACAAAAAGCAATATTTGTTGATTAGTAGAGTTATAGTTTTATTCTAATTATAGAATTATTGTTGCAATA
Source organism: uncultured Clostridia bacterium (assembly GCA_944386665.1). GTDB lineage: Bacteria > Bacillota > Clostridia > TANB77 > CAG-508 > CAG-245. The sequence continues at coordinate 5,720 of CALXBZ010000045.1, read as the reverse complement.
CTAGGCTTCAACTTTGAAGTATAATTTAGAAAGAGGAATAATTTTGAAAATTGGAAATGTAAATCTAAAAAATAATGTATTTTTAGCACCAATGGCAGGCATTACAGACCTGCCATTTAGATTGATATGTAAAGAAAATAATGCAGGACTTGTATATACAGAAATGGTAAGTGCAAAAGCTCTTTTATATAATGATAGTAAAACAAAATTATTACTTAAAACTTGTGATGAAGAAAGACCTTTAGCTGTACAAATTTTTGGAAGTGATTTGGAGTCTATAGCATATGCAAGTAAATATGTAAGTGATTTTGCAGATATAGTTGATATAAATATGGGTTGCCCTGCACCTAAAGTAGTTAAAAATGGTGATGGAAGTAAATTGTTATTAGATTTGGAATTAGTAAGACAGATAGTAGAAACTGCAGTGAAAAATTCAAAAGTTCCAGTTACAGTCAAAATAAGAACAGGATGGGATTTTGACAACATAGTTGCAATAGAAGCAGCAAAAATAATTGAAAAAGCGGGAGCTTCAGCAATAACAGTTCATGGTAGGACTCGAAGTCAATATTATTCAGGAAATGCAGATTGGGATATAATAAAAGAAGTTAAAAAAAATGTAAATATTCCAGTTATAGGAAATGGTGATATAACGAGTAAAGAAATCGCAAAAAAGGTACTAGAAAAAAGTAATGTGAATGCAATAATGATTGGAAGAGGAGCATTAGGAAATCCATGGATATTTAGGGAAACTGTAGAATATTTAAATACAGGAAAAATAATTACTAAACCAGATAAACAGGAAAGGCTAAATACAATTATAAAACATATAAAATTAGAAGTAGAAAATAAAGGTGAGGTAATAGCTATAAAAGAAATGAGAAAACATATTTCTGCATATACTAAAAGCTTAAAAGACTCTAGTAATTTCAGAGCAAAAATTAATACCTTAAACACTGAAAAAGAGGTAATTCAAGAGCTAAGAGAATATTTTGAAAGTATAGAGTAGTATATATAATTATAATAAAAAATATACATTCTTACTTGTTATAAAGCATAATTGGTACCACCTAAAATATACTTATATAGAAGTATATTTTAGGTGGTACTGATATTATGAATGTAAAATTTTTAAATAACAAGAAATTTATTTTCCTTATATGTGGAGTAATATTTATTATAATTATTTTTATACTATTTTTTATAAATTTTAATAACAGAAATTATAAAAATTTAAATATTGGAAATAATAATTCTAACAAAACTTTAGAGGAAGTTGAACAATATATTTTAAATATTAATTCATTTGAAGCAACGTTAGAAGTAACAATAAAAAGCAATAAAACTACCAATAAATATGTTATAAGCCAAAAACATAATAAAAATGAGGATATTCAAGAAGTAATCGAACCAGATAATGTTAAAGGAGTAAAACTAATATATAAAGACAATATCTTAAAAGTTGAGAATACGAAGTTATCATTAGAGAGTATTTATAATAATTATCCATATATAGAAGATAACAACTTATGGTTAAATTCCTTCATAGCAGAATATAAAAACTCAAGTAATAAAAACATATCTGAACAAGGCAAAAATATTATCATGAAAATACAAATAAAAGATGGTAATAAAGTAGAATATAAACAACTATTTTTAGACAAAAAAACATTAATTCCAACAAAATTATTAATACAGGACAATGACAAAAATGAAATAATATACATATTATACAATAAGATAGAATTAAGCTATTAATATAGTAAATCTGTCTTAAAGCCAATATTTAAAATATATCAAAAAACAAATCTTAGTTATAGAAATATTAGGAGTGAATAATATGGTGATAAAAAGAGGAGATATGTTTTATGCTGATTTAAGTCCTGTAGTTGGTTCAGAACAGCGGAGGAATAAGACCTGTAGTTATAATTCAGAACGATATGGGAAATAAACACAGCCCAACTGTTATAGCGGCTGCAATAACTTCGCAAATGGGAAAAAGCAAATTACCTACGCATATTGAAATTGGTCCGCAAAATACTAAATTAAAAACGGATTCTATAGTATTAGCTGAACAGATACGAACAATCGATAAAAGCAGATTAAAGGAAAAAATAGGACATATAGATGACGCAAATATAATGAATCAAATAAATAATGCTCTAGGAGTAAGTTTTGGTTTAGACGAATAAAGCTACTATAATAGTAAAACGACTATTAATAAGTATATCTTATAAATAGTCGTTTTTAGGTTATTTTAACTAAATTTATAATATAAATAATGTGTGTGCTATAAAAGAAATTATACTTAACAAATTTTAGACTTTTAATTTCTTTATTATTTTAATTTCATTGTATAAATTGCGTATTCTATTTTCTCTTATAATTAAAGCATCTCTATATTCTTTTAAAACTTTATGATAATTTTGAAAATTTTCACCAGCTTGGAAAAGCATTTGCATACCTTCTTTATAGTAATTACGTTTATGTTCATTACTTGATTTTTGCATTTTTAGATAATAAGAATCAATAAGTTCAAGCCTTTTAATATTTTCTTTTAAATAATCTAAATAATCCACAACGCAACTAATCTCATATTTTGTATCATCTATAACCACCTTAAAAAGCACTTTTAAAAGCTTAGGACTAATTTTGCCGAGTTTAGAGTTTTCTGAAAGTTCCCCCAAGGCAACAAGCTTATCATAATTTTCTGGACGAGCAGATTTAATTAATTCTTTTAAAGTTTCAGAAATATGAACGTGAGTTGTATAATGCCTTTTTGTTACAAGAGCATCATATTCATCTGCTACACGAATAATTCTAGCTACAAAAGGAATTTTATCTTTGGTTAGTCCACTTGGGTAGCCCGAACCATTTAAAGCTTCGTGGTGATATAGGGCACCTTCTGCATATGGACGTAATTTTAAATCGTCCATGCACATCTTATAGCCAATAGTTGTATGAGTCTTCATAATATTAAACTCTTCTGGAGTTAGTTCGCCTGGCTTAGATAAGATTTTGTATGGGATTTTAGACTTTCCAATATCATGCAAATATCCGCATATAATTGCATGTACAGTGAATTTTTTGTTTAATCTTAGATATTGACAAATTCTACCACAAAGATTACCTACATTTTCAGAATGTTGTTTAGTCATAGGATCTAATCTATCTAATATAGATAACTCGTAACGTAGTTTTGAATCAAGATTGTATATTTTTATAGATGTAGAATCATAAAAATCAAATTTTTCCGTATACATATTTTTCTCCTTAGTAAATACTATAAAAATAATAACACTTAAATACAAAAAAGGCAATAGAGTGTAATAATAAAAATATATCGAACAACTATTCAAATTTTAAAAATACCAGTAAATAAGTGTTTTTAGGGAATACACATTAAAAAGTAAAAAGTTTTTTTATTTTGCTTGACAATTAATTAAACTTGTATTATCTTATGTATAAGCTGATAGGAATTTGAGAGGGGGTGAACTTATAAGATGAGTTCAGAAGAAATATTTGATAAAGTGAAAGCAATAATAGTAGAGCAATTAGGTGCAGCTGATACATCAGTTACAATGGAAGCATCTTTTTTAGATGACTTAGGAGCTGATTCATTAGATATAGTTGAACTAATAATGGCACTAGAGGAAGAATTTGATACAGAAATCCCAGATGCTGATGCTGAAAAAATAGTAACAGTAGGTGACGTTGTTGATTATATAAAGGACCATGTAGCTTAAGAAAAAATAAATTTGAAAGGTTAAATACCTTTCTTTTTTCTTTATTTAGGAGTTTTATGAAAAGAGAAGATATAGTAAACAAAACTACTATATTTTTACGCATAAAGCCATTTTATATTTACAAATTGCAAAAAATAAGTTAATATATTAATGAAAGAGGAGGTGAAATTATGATTGAAATGAAGAACTTATCTATATTAGAAAAAAATATAGGGTATAAATTTAAAAATGTAGATTTACTAAAAAAAGCTTTAACACATACATCATATGCTTATGAAAACAAGGTAGAGAGCAATGAAAAACTAGAATTTTTAGGTGATAGCATATTAGAGTTTTTATCTAGTAAATACATATACAAGAATTATCCAAATTTAAAAGAGGGAGAAATGACTAAAGTTAGAGCTACTGTGGTTTGTGAAGAAAGTTTATACAAGATTGCAAACAAGCATAATTTTAGTGATTTCTTATATGTTGGAAAAAGCGAGAGAATGCACCAAGGAAACAGAAAAGCTGCAATAATGGCAGATAGTGTTGAAGCAGTAATTGCAGCGATGTATTTTGACTCTGGATTAGAAACAGTAGAAAAATTTATAATAGAAAATTTAAAAGATGAGATAAAAATAGCAAGCCAAAATGTTGGCATGAAGGACCATAAAACTGTTTTGCAAGAGAGACTACAAATTAATGGAAACGTAGATATTAAGTATGATATAATAAAAGAAGATGGACCTGATCATGACAAGACTTTTACAGCAGAAGTCAAATTAAATGGAAAAGTATTAGCTACAGGAGAAGGGAAAACTAAAAAACAGGCAGAGATGGATGCCGCAGATAAAGCATTGAAAATGTTATAATATTAAGGTTGTAAATCAGGAGGTAATAATATTGAAAAAAGAATATATTATTCCAATATTTGTACCACATTTAGGATGTAAAAAATGTTGTACTTTTTGTAACCAAAGAACAATTAGCGGAGAGAAAAAACAAGTAACAGCAGAAGATGTAAGAAATACAATCGATTATTATTTAAGCAATTTTAAAAATGAAAATCAATATGTTGAAGTGGCTTTTTTTGGAGGAAGTTTTACTGCAATAGAGGTAGAGAAACAAGAAGAGCTTCTTAGCGCAGTTCAACCATATATTAAAAGCAAAAAAGTGAATAGCATTCGATTATCTACTAGGCCAGATGCTATAAATAAGTCTATATTAAAAATGCTTAAAAAATACCATGTGAAAACGATTGAATTAGGTGTTCAATCTTCAAATAACTATATATTGGCTAGATGCAAAAGAGGACACGGCTTTGATGATGTAATTAAATCATCAAAATTAATAAGAATATATGGATTTAATCTAGGTCACCAAATTATGGTGGGGCTACCAGATAGCGAAGAAAAAGATGATATACAAACAGCAAAAGATTGTATAAAATTGAAACCTAAAATGGTAAGACTATATCCAGTTTTAGTTATAAAAGGAACAGAGCTAGAAGAAGAATATAAAAAAGGAGATTTTATACCTCTAACAGTAGGGCAGGCAATAGAAAGAAGCAAAGAAATTATTAAATTATTTAACAAGAAGAATATACAAGTAATACGAGTAGGTTTGCAGAATACAGACACAATTACAGATATATCAACAGAAGAAAGTGAAGTAATTGCAGGGCCTTATCATCCTGCATTTGGCCAATTAGTTCAAGACAGTATATGGTATGATAAAATTGTCAATGAAATAAAATCTGTTAATGCAAAAGTGATTGAAGTAGAGATAGAAGCAAATCCAAAAGACGTTAACAATATAATAGGACATAAAAAAGAAAACATAAATAAATTAAAAGATACATATGCAGTACTTACTACAGTAAAAAATAACGAAAAATTAAAATTAGGAAAATTTAAATTAAATGTAATTAAAGTAGCATAAAGTGCATAGAATTACCTATATTTGCCAATAATAATATAGGTGATTTTTATGAGT
>CALXBZ010000044.1 GCA_944386665.1 uncultured Clostridia bacterium | reverse complement strand
ATTTAAGTTTTATGGTAATGTTAACGATGGCGAAAGGACATATAAAAAATAAGCAAAAAAATATAAGAAGTTTAGTTTCATAAGTAGATAATATGAAATTATGTAAATATAAAATAAGGATATTGTGCTCTTTTTATACTGGAAATATTTACCATACAAATAATAACTATAAAAAATATCAAATTAAGAAAAAAAGACGTATATTTTTTTTAAAAATAAATAAAAAAACGTTACAAACGAAAAAATTCTCGTTTCAAGATTATTGCTTAATTCTATAATATATCTTATAATATAACTCAAATGAAATATTTTGTTTTTTCAATTACTCTAGATTACAAGATTGCAAAAATATTGCAACAACATATATAAACAGAATAAGAATTTAAAAATTGGATAGACAAGACTAAATATATTCTGAAAGGATTTTATAATTATGAGTATAATTGATACTTTTGACAATAAAACAAAAGAAATTCTAACCCCTAAAAATTTAGTAAATAAAATAGACAATTTTCCAGAAGTTGCTATTCTAATTTTTAAGGAAAGATTCTTTAATTATTTACAAGAAGAATATGAAATGAAGATAATAGGTCATATTAATGCTGGTTTACTTATTCCTATTTATAAATTAAATTTTCATGGGAAAGACTTCGCTATAACCCGAACTACTATAGGTGGCGCAGGTACTGCCGGAACAGCTGAAGAATTAATTGCTATGGGGGCAAAAAAAATATTAATATATGGAACTTGTGGTACTTTAGATAAAAATATTTTAAAAGGTCATTTTGTAATTCCTACTGCAGCTTATAGAGATGAAGGTACTAGTTACCATTATGTTGAACCTAGTGATTATATTGAAGTAAAAACTGCTGATAAACTTTGTTCAATTTTCGCCGAATTAAACATCCCATATGTAAAAGGTAAAACATGGACAACTGATGCTCTTTATAGAGAAACTGTAGGTAATATGAAAAAAAGAAAAGATGATGGTTGTATTGTTGTTGAAATGGAATGTGCATCAATAATGGCTGTTGGTCAATTCAGGAATATCCAAATTTATCAATTCTTATATGGCGACGATACATTAGATGGAACAGAATGGGATAAAAGAACAATTGATGATAGTTCAAAAGCATTGATGGAAAGAAATATCTTAGATTTAAGCTTTAAAATTGCCGAAAAGTTATAGGAGGTGACCTTTGTGATAGGCTTTATCTCTATATTTCCTACAGATGGAGAAGAAAGAAAAGATTTATCTCCATGGTATGCTACTATGTATGTGAAAGAAGCTTATAGAGTAAAAGGATATTCTAAAATACTAAATACTGCAATTCTAGAAGAAGCTAAAAAGCGAGGATTTAAAAAATTATATCTAAAAACAGATTTAATTAATTATTATGAAAAATTTGGTGCTACATTTTTAGATACTTTAAATAACGGTGAAAAATTATATTATTTTAATTTATAGGAGGTCTAATTATATGGACAAATTTAAAGAAATAAGACCGATAGCTTTAGGTCTTGCTATCAAAAACAATAAGCTACTAGTTTCAGAAGGTTTTGACAAATCAAAAAATGAAATTTTTTACAGATGTTTAGGTGGAGGTATTGAATTTCTCGAAAAAGGTGAAGAAGCTCTGAAACGTGAATTTTTAGAAGAAATTAATATCAATATTACAGTTAAAGATTTTTTAGGAATATCTGAAAACATATTTACTTATCAAGGAAAAAAAGCCCATGAATTAATTTTATTTTATTCAATTGAAATATCTGATGAAAATTATCAAGAAGAATATAAATTAATAGATGACCATGGCGAGACTATTGCTAAATGGATAGATATTGAAGAATTTAAAAACAAAAATAAAATTTTATACCCAGAAGACGTATTTAAATATATTTAAACACTTCTCTCTCATAGTTAGAATACTAAAAAGCAGGATAACTTGTTTATCCTGCTAAATTTGGTTTATCTATCTTTCTTCATTTTCTTCTACGCCTCTAACCCATGCCGTTTTCATGCCCATTCTTTTTCCACCGTGTATATCGGCAACCAGACTATCGCCAACCATCAATACTTTATCAGGGCTTACATTCATTTTTTCACAAGCTTTCTCAAAATTTTGCTTAAATGGTTTTAGAGCAAAACCTATATAGTCAATTCCTCTTTCTCTAAAATATTGTTCTATCTTCTTGTCCATACCATTACTTAAAATTATAATTTTTATTTTTCCTTTTAAGCTTTCAATCCACTCTTGATTGCATTTCGGAATGTTTCCCATTTCTCTTCTTAATGTTTGATCAACATCTATTATTATTCCCTCTATTCCATATTTTTGTTTCATTTTTTCAATTTTCTCTACATCCAATTCTCCCACTTTGTCTATGGTTATATCAGGTGTTATAATTTTTGATAACACATATTGTGCTAATCCCAGTATCTTATCTGCTAATATTTCTTCTAACGGTCTCATTTTGTTCACATCCCTTTTCTATTTTTTCGCTTTTTTCTCCTACCTATATTTTTTTGCAATGATAAGTTACTAAAATGTGTTAGCAAATTTCTAAAAATTATCTGTATTCTTTAAAAATGATGCTTTTTTAATGCAATTTTTTATGCGTTTAGCAATTTTTTTGCTAATTCTTCTAGTTCTTTTTCATTTTCTTTTTTCATTGCAGATTTTATTGTAATCATTGGTTCTATTATTTTAATGTCCTTCATCTCGTCTAAACTTGCTTTCATACATTTTCCTGCAGATGGTGCCCATGATCCGTTTTCTACTATTCCTACTTTTCTATTTTGATAGTTCTTGGCTTTTAATGTATTTAAGAATGTTTGCATTGGTGGAAAGACACTCATATTGTAGCTTGATGCTAGTAAAATCATTTTATCGTATTTAAAACTCTCCGATACCGCTTCATGCATGTCATCTCTTGCTAAATCCATTAATCTCACATTTTTTTCTCCTTGTTGTGCTAAGAATTCAACAATTTTTTTTGCAGCTTTAGCAGTGTTTCCATGTATTGAAGCAAATGCTACTAATGTTCCTTTTTCTTCTGGTTTGTAGCTACTCCATGTATTATATTTTTCTATATAGTATGATAAGTTTTCGTTTAATACTGGTCCGTGTAAAGGACATATCTTTTTTATATTTAGTGATAATAATTTCTTTAGTAATATTTGAACTTGCGCTCCATATTTTCCAACAATGTTAATGTAGTATCTTCTAGCTTCATCCAGCCATGATTCACAATTTACATTATATAATTTGTTTTCATTTGTAGTTTCTAATCCACCGAATTTTCCAAATCCGTCTGCTGAAAATACAATTTTTTCTTTTTGTTCGTATGTTACCATTACTTCTGGCCAATGCACCATTGGAGCCATGAAGAATTGTAAAGTGTGTTCTCCTATGTTTAAGGTATCACCTTCATTAACAATTAATTTTTTTGTTTCTGGATTTATTTCAAAAAATTGTGGTAGCATGTTAAATGTTTTTACATTTCCTACTAAAGTAACATCTGGATATAATTCTGTTATCTTTTTAATATTTGATGAATGGTCTGGTTCTAAATGTGAAATTACCATATAATCAATTTTGTCTCCTTGTAGCTCATCTTGTAATTTTGTTAGCCATTCTTGGCTTTTTCTACTGTCTACTGTATCCATTAAAACTATTTTTTCATCTTTTATTAAGTATGAGTTGTATGAGATTCCTCCTTGAATCTTATATTGACTTTCAAATAAATCGATATCTTTATCGTCTACTCCAATGTAGAATATTGAATTAGTAATTGCTATATTTTTCATTTTTTTAATCCTTCCCACCATGTTAATTCTAACAAATGTTTAAATCTAATTAAAAATTTATAGTTGTCATAAACTTTCTGTATCAAAGTTATTGTATCATTTTATTCATTAATTTTCAATAAAAAAAATACATGGATTTTACTCCATGTATGTATATGAATTCATATTTTATATATTAATTCAAACTATTTTTTGTTAACTAAATCTTTTAATGCTTTTCCAGCTTTGAATACTGGTGCTTTTGAAGCAGGTATTTTTATTTCTTCTTTAGTTTGTGGGTTTCTTCCTTTTCTAGCTGCTCTTTTTCTAACTTCGAAAGATCCAAATCCTACTAATTGAACTTTGTCTCCTTTTACTAAAGAATCTGTTACAACTTCAACAAATGCGTTTAATGTTGCTTCTGCATCTTTCTTTGTGCTTCCTGTTTTAGCAGCCATTGCTGCGATTAAATCAGATTTGTTCATTTAAATTACCTCCTAATAAGATTGTATATGTAGATATAAAAAGCATCTACTACTAACATTATTCGCCAATGTTTGCTAAAATCCTTCTTTTTTTTTGATATATTTTTCTCAAACTGTTTTCCCTCTAAGAGTTTTGCCTTTTTAGTTCTAAAAGTCTGCTATTATCAAGGCTTTTCAGTTTTTTACATATGCTTATACAATATAAAATGTATTTATATTGTGTATTTTTTAAAAGTTATGTTTCTTAGTAAGCTTGCTATAAAATGGTAACATATACAATTCTTCTTTATCAAAAATTTTTAAAACAAATAATGCTATTACATATATTGCTACTGCAACTATGATTGATAATATTATAGCAATAATTTGCATAATTATACTTCTTAGTTGATTATAAATATATAAACCTAATATTCCCATTAAAATACTGGCAATTATTGGTTTGATTATAAATTTTAATATATTAAATTTTATTTTTACAGTTTTCTTTAATATTGTAAAACTAATTGTCATTGAAATTATATGGCATATAACTGTTGCTAATGCAGCTCCTGCAACACCACCAAACATAAAAATGTTTGGATTTATTTTTACCAATGTTAAATTAAGAAGTAGCTTTACAAATATTCCACTTGATAATGCCATTACCGGAACACTTGCTTTTCCTAATCCTTGTAATGCTCCATTCACAGTTTGTTCTATAGTTATAAAGATAATAGATGCGCTACTTATTCTATATATATATTCTCCGCTACTTGCATTTGGAAATAGCACTTCCAATATTGGTTTTGCAAAAGTCATCATTCCTATAGTACATGGCAATCCTATCAAAATTGTTACAAGTAAAGAAAAAGATATTCTTTTTTCTATTCTTTCTTTATCTCCTCTAGCTTTAGCTGCAGAAATTGCCGGAACCAGTGCTGTTGCAAATGCCATATTAAATGATAACGGAAAAGTTACTAATGTATCAATTTTTCCACTTAACATGCCATATTGAATTTTTGCTTGTTCCTCTGTCATAAAAGTTTTTAGTGCTCTTACAACAGTAAAAGAATCTATATTTTTATTTAATGAACCTAAAATTGCACTAATTGTTAGTGGCATTGCAATTATAATTATCTTTTTTAATATTTTTATTACTCTTTCGCTCTTGTAATAGCAGTCAGCTACATGTACCTTGTTGTTTTTCATTTTTTCACTGTATAAGAAAAATAAATATACGCAACTTATAAATGTTGCTATTGTTGTAGCTAAGTTTGCTCCAGCAGCCATTATCCCAGTTATTCCTTGGTATCCCATAGACAAGCATATATATTCAACAATTATAACTGTGCATATAGTTTTAGTAAGTTGTTCTATTATTTGAGATTGAGCCATTGGTCTCATGTTTTCATATCCATTAAAATAGCCTCTGAATACAGAAATTAACGAAACAAAGAAAATTGACGGTGCTAAAATCATTAATGTAAGTTTAGCTTCTGGTATTTGAAGCCATTCATTTGCCAAAAATTCGCTTGCCAAAAATAGTATTACTGATCCTACAAATCCTACAAGAGAAAACACTGCAAATGATACTTTAAATACTTTTTGCGCTCCTCGGTTATCTCCAATAGAGAGTTTCTCTGAAATAAGTTTTGCAACTGCATTTGGTACACCAATAGATGCTATTGTAAGAAGTAATGCATAAATTTGAAATCCACTGTTGTAAATAGCATTTCCAGCATCTCCAAATCCATTTTTGTTTGTTAAATATAATTTATAAACTAGCCCTGAAATTTTTATTAACACTTGTGAAAACATAAGTGTCATAATTCCTTGCATAAAACTTTGCTTTTTTTCTCTTGTCATTTATTTTATATATCCAATCCCGAATTAATAAGATTGGTTCCTTTCTGAAATTCTTATAAAATTATATTCTTTACTGTTTAAACTATTACAATGTTCATATTATATAAAATATAGTTCAAAAAATATGACTATTCTTAAGTAAGTAAAATATGGAAAAAAAGCTCATAAAATTACCTAAAATACTTGTTTTTTTCTCAATTTTATAGGATAATATATATGTAAAATATTAATAAGCAAAATAACTTGAAAGGGTGAATCTTTTGAAAGTAATAGATAAATTTTTAAAATGGTTAAAAACAGATAGAAATACATTCTTAACATATGTGCTAACTTTAATAAGTGCTTATATCGTAGTAGATAGAATTACAGAAATGCTTATAATGATTTTCACTGGAATAGGTGTTTCTTATTGGGGGCCAATATCATATACTCTAGCTTTAGCCTGTCCAGTATTTGCATTTTTATTTTCTTGTTCATCAAAATTTGCAGATGCTGATAAAACAAAGTTAGCTTTTTTTGATATTTATTTAATTAGTATTTATATAATAATTGTGTCTATGTTTACACAATTTTTTAACCAGACGGGTTGGATGCTATTTTTATCGGTACCTAACTTTTCATATATCGTAACAAATTTTTATAGTTTAATTAGACCTGCTTTCTCTGCAGTAGCTTTATATTTACCATTAACCACATTCTATCCAGTTATAAAATGGTTATTGATGACAGTTCATGATACAAAAACTATTTATGATTCAATTTATGATTACAAAGGTATCAACTTATCTGACAAATCTGCATCTTGGGGTGCTTACACTTGCGAAATGAGTTTTGGAACAGATAAGGTTGAAGGTAAAACTGTAAAAATAGCAGAAGAAAAGAGATTTTATCCAACTTTAATATGTGGTGTATCTGGTTCAGGAAAAACTTCTATGCTATTTGAGCCAATGATTGCAAAAGATTTGGATAAAAAGTTCTTCTTTAGAGAAATCTCTAAAGAAATGGGCTTTACAGCATTAAAAACTGGAATTGCAACATTAAATTGTCCATATAATAATGAATACTTAAATGCCAATTTTAATTTAAACATGATTTCTCCAAAAGAGAATAAAATTAATGTTTATAATACATACATGAAAAAGATGATTATTTCAGGTTCTGGTGATAACTACATTTATCGAAACTTAGGACTTACTTATATTTCACCAGATATAGAGTCAATAAATCGTATTAAAAAAGTAATAAAAGCTCGTAATATAAAAATAAACACTTTAGACCCTAATGATCCAGATTCAATTGGTTTAAATCCTTTTGTTTTTGATGATCCAACACAAACAGCTATTGCTATTTCAACAGTATTAAAAGGATTATATGATTCTAGTCACCCAGATGTTGAGTTAGCTTATAGAGAAAATGCAGCAAATCAAGCAGTTGAGAATTTAGCAATATTACTAAAAGAAATGTATCCAAGATTGCATAATGGAGACTTACCTAACTTAGAGGATATGTTAAACTGTTTCACAAACTTTAAATTAATAGAGCAAATGTGTGAGCAAATGAAATTAGATGATGAATTATCTTTAGAATATTCTGCATTATTAAATTATTTTGCAAGAAACTTTTACCAAGATGCTCCAAATAGAATGGATACAGAAAAATTTATTACTCATGCTACAGCACAATTGGATAGTTTACTAAGATATTCTGGCGTAAAGAATATTTTATGTAATAGATCAAACACTATAAACTTTGATAAAGCTTTAGCAAATGGTGAAGTTACTTTAGTATGTACTAGACGTGGAGATTTAGGACCAAGTATCCATACAGCATTTGGGTTATTCTGTATTCTTATGATGCAGTATTCTGTACTAAGACGTCCTGGCACAGAAAAAGACAGAGTTCCTCACTTTTTATATATCGATGAGTTCTCTGATTTCGTTGGGGCTTCTACAGACTCACTATTTACGTTATATAGAAAATATAAAGTATCAACAGTTATATCAGTTCAAAACTTAGCACAATTAGATGGTAAAGATAAAAAACACAGACAAATAATTGCATCGAATTGTTCTAATAAATTTGTATTTGGAAACAACTCTCCTGAAGATAATGATTGGTGGTCAAAAGAAATTGGAAACAAAAAAGAATGGCAATTCAAAACTTCTTATGATACATCTAAAGGCGAATATGATTCAAAACTTGGAGATATTTCATATATTCAAAAAATTAAATATCAACCTGGTAAAATTCAATCTCTTAAGTTCAAACAATGTATTTATAAGATAAGAAACTTGGGTGGAAAAAGTGATACTGGTATTGTTAATTTAAATTTCTTATCTGCATCATATTCAGAAAAGAAACCAGTAAAAGAATATCCTTTTGATAAATATAATGTTAATTCTGCTGGTCATATGATTAATAACATTGACGAAAAGCCAAATTTGAAAAAGTTTAATTTAAAGAATTATCATTTTGACGATGATTCTACAGATGAAATTGATCCTATTCAAACAGATGATACAGATGCAAAATATTTATTTAATAATGAGGATGCAATAGTATTTAACTTTAAGAAGCCAGACAATAATCAATAAATTTAATTATTAAGTCATACAAAAAGTCCAACTCTAAACGAGTTGGACTTTTTATTTTTATATTTATAAATATTATAGTTTATTAATGTTTTTGATACACTTTCTAATTATCCTAATAATTTAACACTCACATTTTGCATTTTATATTTGTTAGTTGTTGGATCTATTTTAAATTCGGCTAGACTCTGTTCTAAAGTATCATCATTTTGTCTTAAGTCCGTTGTATAATATAAATTAATTTTATCTATTTCTAATCCATTTACAACTATCGTTCTAAATGCTTCTGCCATATGTTTTTCATCTTCACATAGTAAAATAAGTTGAGGTAAAGTTTTAAATCCTGAATCCATTGGTATAAAATTTGTATAAAAATCTTTATATAGCTTCATTTTATCTGATAACTTTGTTTCCCAATCTTCTTCTCTACGTATCACTTCGAATATAAAATCTATAGATTTTCCATTTTTACTAAGAGTAACTTTTCCTCCTGTAGCTCTAAATTGTTTTCCTAATTGTTTTGCAGTCATAGGTACTTTTATTTCATATGAATCAAATGCTTGAACTTTGTCTTTGTATGAAATAAG
>CALXBZ010000043.1 GCA_944386665.1 uncultured Clostridia bacterium | reverse complement strand
ACGTCATTGGTGCAGATGGCCGGAATCGAACCGGCACGGTTTATTCAACCGCAGGATTTTAAGTCCTGTGCGTCTACCAGTTCCGCCACATCTGCATATTAAAGATTTATCTGGTTGACAAAATACATTTTACTACAAGGAAATATAAAATGTCAATACATAAAACAAAAAAATTTTTAAATTTGATATTATTTATATATTTTTTCATCTTTAAATAGGATTTACGTGAATAATTGCAAGATATACTTGTTCTAAAACATTTAATTCCTTTTCTAACTTATCAGCAATTTCATGACTGTCATATGTAGACATATTTCCATCAATATATATAGAAATCGAAATTAAGTATTTATATCCAACAGGAGTAGAAGAGAAGTGATCAACTTTTTGAATATCATTATATTTATGAACTATATCTAAAATCTTCTGTTTTGTAGCTTCGTCTATAGATGCATCCATTAACACATTATAACTTTCAATAAAAATTTTTATACCGCTAATACAAATTAATACAGAAATGCCTATTCCAACAACTCCATCAAACCAGTAAATTCCATTGAGATTAAAAATAACTGAAATTAATGTAAAAGTTGTAACTATAGAATCGTTTCTATGGTCTTTTTTTAATGCATTTATCAAAATGCTATTAGTTCTTTTGGATAAAAAACTTGTATAAATATATAGAGAAAGTTTTATAGTAATTGTTGCGATACAAACAATTATAAGTATATATGGAAATACAACCTTGGCAGGATTTAATAAAGAAATTACCGAATCATATATTAGTTTAAATGCAACTATTATCATTGAAAGCCCTATAAATAGTGAAAAAATGTATTCTGCTTTACCATGCCCAAAATTGTGAGTATCATCTTCTGGATTGCTTGCAATTTTACTTCCAATACTGCTCATTAAAGATGCAAAAATATCTCCTGCACTATTTGCGGCATCTGCTATCATTGCTTGACTCTTACTAAGAAATCCAACAACAAATTTTATAATAAGTAAAAAAACATTTCCTAAAATTCCAGCTATATTAGCTTTGTTTATATCTGAATATCTATCCATAATTACCTCTCTATTTTTATTATATAAATGAAATATATAATAACACAAAATAAATATTCATTCAACACAAAAATTAAAATTATAGAAATAGAATATAATTGCAATTTATTTATATATTTTTCAAACTTCATGCATAAAATCAAAAAATGGAATAATTTGACATACGAAAAAACAAAAAAATATAAAATTATGTGATAGAATGAATCTTGCAAAATAAGACAGCATTAAGAATAGGCTAGATTCTAAATTGGATATTAATGGCAAAGTAAAAATGAATAAAAAAGTTAAAATATTCGCCATAGCGAAAGCAAGATATGCTTTAATACAAAAAATTAATAAATAATCAATAAAGAATCGGTGAAAGTAGAATGCATATAGAAATTTTAGTGAAAGATGTTAGGCAATCAAAAGGCGTGACCATAGCTAGCTTATCTAGAAAAAGCGGAGTTTCTGCTGCACATTTGTGCGATATAGAAAAAAATTTTAAAAGTCCAAGTTTATTAGTAATGGTTAGAATTGCAAAAGCTCTAAATGTAGATATTACAGAATTATATAAAGTTAAATGGTGATAAAATGAAAGAAAAATATGAAGAAAGTATGAAAGCGTTACAGCTATATATGAAGGTAATTAAAAACATACCATCAGAAACAGAATGGAACAATTATGCTGTGCAGGAATGTCTGCTTAGTAGTAAAACATTAGAATATTATAATAACACAAAGTTTAATAAATTGTGTAGAAAAATGATTAAGAAAAAAGTTATGTAACAAAAAATTAAAAGGTATAGAAGTAAGTAACAAATAATAAAGAAATTATAAGTTACTTACTTTTTTTGCAAAAAATATTAAAGTACTAGACTTTTTTTTTCAAATGACTTAAAATAGGATTTGATAAAAAAAGAAAGAAGGAGTATTTATGAATATATGGCATGAAATTGATGAAGAGAGAATAAAGAAAGATGATTTTGTAGCGGTTATTGAAATACCAAAAGGATGCAAAAACAAATATGAATTAGATAAGAAAACAGGATTTTTAAAATTAGACAGAATCTTATATACTGCAACACATTATCCAGCAAATTATGGATTTATTCCAAGAACTTATGCAGGTGATAAGGATCCACTAGATGTTTTGGTACTTTGCCAAGAAACAATATATCCACTTACACTTGTGGAATGTTATCCAATAGGAGTATTAAGGATGACTGATAGTGGAGAAGATGATGAAAAGATAATTGCAATAGCAAAAAAAGATCCTTTCTTGAATGAATATAACGATATAAGTGAAATTCCACAACAAACATTAGCTGAGATTATGCACTTCTTTGAAGTATATAAACAATTAGAAGGAAAGAAAACAACAATCGATAAAATGATGGGAAGAAAGGAAGCAGAGGAAATAATTCAAAAAACAATAGAGAACTATAAAAATAAATTTGAGAATAAATAGATAATAGAGGAGTAATTTATGTTTGAAAAAATGTTATTCAATCTATTGGCGTTTACTTTATTTATACTAATGTTCTTTAAATTAGTAAGAAAAAATGATACTAGTTATGTGTATTTACTAGCTTTGCAATTTATCGGTATAGCAATTAACTTTATAGAATTGATTATAGGAAAGAGTTTTGGATTATTTACCAAATTAATTATGTACATATTATCAGTTTTTCTTCCAATATTTTTTATATGGTTAGAGCATACTAAAAAAATAGATTTTGCAGAAATTTTTTACACAATAATAGAAAAAGTTTCACTATTAATGGGTAAAGAAGAAATTGCAAAAAAATATTTATTGCAATTAACAGAAAAGTATCCTAATTCATGTGAAGGACATAAAATGCTTGCCGAATTATATGAAAAAACTGAAAAGTATGAATTAGCATTAGAAGAATATGAAAAAGTGTATGAGCTAAATCACAATTACAAAAATATATATTTAAAGATAGGTAAATTATATGGAAATGTTGGAAGAGAAAATGAAGCAATAAAAATATTTTCAGATATATTAAAAAAGAAACCAGATTATTATGAAGCAAGTATCATATTAGCCGATATTTTAAATAAAAAACAAGAATATAAAGAAGCGGCACAAGTATATATGAATGCTTTAAAATATAAACCAGCTGATTACGATTTGTATTATAATCTTGCCATGACGTATACCATGATAAATGATTTTGCAAAGGCAAAAGAATGCTATGAGAAGGCTGCACAGATAAATAGTCTGTTATACCATGCTAAATATAGTTTAGGACAATTGAATCTATTATATGGAGATTTAGATGAAGCTGAAAAATATTTTATGGAATGTATTGATGCTGAAGAAGTAGAAGCAGGAGCTTATTATTATTTAGCTAGAATTGCAATGATAAAAGGACAAATTGATAAAGCTAAAAATTATGCTAATATTGCTATAGAAGAGAATCCTACAATTTATGAAAAGATGGCAGAAGAGAATATCTTTATGCCGATAATAGATGAAGTAAATAAACCAAAAATAAATATAGAAGATAAAAAGAAAAATAAGAAAAAGTTATTAAGTAAGAAAGAAATATTAATAGATATGCATTTAGATAATACTTGCAAATTAGTAGGAAAATTAAATAATAATGACATTGAAATGATAGAAAATGTAAAGAAAACTAAGGAAGAAAAAATAAATAAGGAACAAGAAAGACAAATTGAAGAATAAAATTGTAAGTAATAGAAAAATGCAAACATAAGTTAAATTTATATAAAAATAAATATACATATTATAATAAAATGAAAATATAATTATAAAAACAAAAGGAGAGTAATATGGGAATATATCAAGCTTTAATTTTAGGAATTGTACAAGGAATAACAGAACTATTGCCAATTTCTAGTTCGGCACACTTAAATATAATACCTTGGATTTTTGAATGGACATCACAACCGGGATTTAAAGAAGCTTTTGAAGGATTTGATGTTGCATTACATTTTGGAACATTATTAGCTAT
This sequence comes from uncultured Clostridia bacterium, assembly GCA_944386665.1. Lineage (GTDB taxonomy): Bacteria > Bacillota > Clostridia > TANB77 > CAG-508 > CAG-245. The sequence goes on along the minus strand of CALXBZ010000043.1, from coordinate 5,330 downwards.
AGGAATAGTATTTTTTAAAGATTGGATACAGTTAATAAAAGGAGGTTTCCTTTATGTAGCAAAAAAAGAAAAAACTGTTCAAGGTAGAATGTTTTGGTACATTGTTTTAGCAACAATACCAGGAGGTATAATAGGATTTTTATTAGATCATTTTTGCGAAGATACATTGAATAGACCTATAATTATAGCAATTGCATTAATGGTAATGGGTATAGTATTGTACTATGTAGATAAAAACGCAAAAAATAAAGTAAAGTATGAAGAAATGAACTTAAAACAAACTTTTTTAATAGGACTATCGCAAGCACTTGCCTTTATTCCAGGGGTTTCTCGTTCAGGAATAACAATGACTACTGCAAGAGCCATGGGAGTAACAAGAGAAGCTGCCGCAAAATATTCATTTTTGCTATCTACTCCTATAGTGTTTGCAGCAACTGTGTTTAAATTTAAAGACTTTATATTTAGTCCTGCTTTTATTATTGGAATTGTTACAAGCTTTCTAGTAGGTTTAATAGTCATAAAATTTTTATTTAAGTATCTGAAAAAAGGTAGTTTTAAAGTTTTTACAATATATAGAATAATATTTGGAATATTAATAATTGCAATAGCACTTATAAAAGCTTAAAATATAGAAAATGTTGCCTTTTGCAGTGGAGAAAAATAAAATCCGCTGTAAAGGGCAATATTATTTTAGGAATAAATGTTGTATCATAAAAAAATAGCATTAAATATATTTTTGAAAAATGTTTCAAAAATATTACAATATTACATTTAAATTACGAATAAGACAAAGATGTTGACTTTTTTACAAAAAAAGATAAAATAATAATGTGAAATATATGTAAAAAAATATATTAATTATTTTTATTGTATTATTTTAATCGTTTTTGTAAAACATAATAAAAAAGTATGGAAGGATTCAACATGGCTAGTTGTTTAGGTATATATATAGATAAAAATATAATTAAATATGCTAAGATATCTAAAGAAAAAGACAACTTAAAAGTTGACGCTTTTGGAATAAAGATTTATACAGATTTTCAACAAACTATTGATCAAATTATATCTGAAACCTATAGTTTTAAAGATCAAATAAGTGTTAATATTTCAGATGAAATGTATAACTATTTGTATATGTCAAATTTATTAAATCCAAAAGATTTAGCAAAAGCTATAGATACAGAGTTTGAATCTCTATGTGTTGAAAAACATGATAATCCAAATGCACTAGAGACAAGATATGTTTTGGTAAATGACCAGAATGACAAAGAGAAAATAAAGGTAATACACATTTCTGAGAACAAGGCAAAAGTAACAAAATTGTTACAAGATTTTGATGAAAAGAAACTTGAGACAATAACGCCAATCTCTTTAAGTATTCCAAATATTGCAACTTTAAATCAAAAAGAAAATGTAATGATAATAAATATGGAGGATGAAACAACTGTTACTACTTTAGTAGGACAAAAGGTTTACGACGTACAGAAGATTCAAACAGGAGCAAAGCAAATTCTTGATGCAATTAGCAGCAAAGAAAATTCGTATTTGAAAGCATATGAAATATGCAAGAATACAACAATATACACAATGGAAGGAAGAAATTTACAAGAACAAGAAAATTCATACTTAGAAGAAATTATTCCAACATTGTATACAATTGCTTCTCAGGTAAAAGATATTATTGCATCATCTTTAACTAAAATCAATAAAATTTATCTTACAGGAACAGCTTCAGTAATAAATAATATTGATTTGTATTTTGAAGAAATTCTAAATGGAATTGATTGTCAAATATTGAAACCATTTTTTATTGAAGATAGTCCAAAAGTAAATATGAAGGATTATATAGAAGTTAATTCTGCAATATCTTTAGCACTTCAAGGATTAGGATATGGAATTAAAGACATTAATTTCAATAAGAAAAAATTTGGGGAACAATTACGTGTTGCATTAACATCTGATGTTACTATTGGAAATTCAAAAGGAAAAGATAATGGAAAAAATAAAATAAACATAAATATAAGTGCTCCAAAAGTAAAACAATGGATTAGACGTGATTTTGTAGGAGTGTTAATCTTATTTGCTCTATATGTGGGATTAGTAGAATATATAAGCTATGAACAAAAAAATAAAGAATCAAGTATAGAGAAAACAAGGAGTGATATAAAACAGCAAATAAGTTTGATAGATAGTGATAAAGACAAAGTAAACTCCAAAATTTCTGAGTACACAACGCTTACTACAAACTTGCAAAATGCAACAGATGCACTTAATGATAAAACAACATATAAAAATGCTATTCCTACATTATTAAGTGAAATTATGTATATAATTCCTAAAGAGGTTCAGTTGACTTTAGTAGAAAATCCAAGTGGTAAAAAAATTGTCATAAATGCGCAATCAAGCAAATATGAACAACTTGCATACTTTAAAGCATTATTAAAGTCAAAAGGAGTATTAGACCCAAATTCAGTAGTATCTTCGGAAGCAGTAAGAGAAGGTAATGTTGTAAAAATTGTAATAGAAGGAGAATTACCATGAAAGATATATTGATTACCGTAATTTCTGTACTATTAACAGCATTAATAATAATCTGCATGGTTAAAGGAATTACAATTGGAAAATTTCAAATATCAAGTATTCCGAATATTAAAGAAGATAGTTTAAAACTAGATTTAGAAATAGAAGAATTAAATAATTTGAAAAATGTAACATATAAAAAGAAAATAGATGAATTACAAACAGCAACAAAAAATTTAACAACTGCTAAACAAAAATATTTAGATTTGGCTAGTGTAAGTACAGATACAGAAATACAACATGCCAACCAAGAACAAACTTATGCAATGGAGTTTTTATGGAACAAGGTTGGTAAATATGCTACAAAAGAAGGTCTTGGATTAACTTGGAATGTTGTATCTGCTGAAGTAAAAAATAAATATACACTAAATTTTACAGTTACAGGTGGTTATATAGCAATTATAAATTATGTTTATGCATTAGAAAATGATGCAGAATTGTCTTTTAGAATAGAGAATTTTAAAATTGTTGCTGGTGGAACAAATGCAGCAGATAATACTTCAACTAATGATTTTAAAGTAACTGCTACATTTACTGTAAATAATATAGGAATAAAAGAAGAAAGTATAACAACTTCGTTAAAAAGTACAGAAAATTTAAATAATTCAACAAATACACAAACTGGAACTGGGACAGATGCTAGTCAAAATAATACTAGTAAATAATTATAAAATCTGATTAACAATTTATTGGAAGGAGTAATCTTAATGAAATCAATTTTGAAAGAAATTATTATAATACTACTGTTATGTTTAACAATTTGTTTAGTATTAGGAGTAATATTTTATGACTATATACCAACCAATAAAGTGGTTCCAAGCACAGTGGAAGCATATAAAACATCAAATACAATAAAAGATGAAATAAGCCAAGAAATTGTAGATTATCCAAAACAGAATATAACATTAGAAATAACAGATTCAGACTTGAATATGTATAAACAAGACAATAGTTATAGTTCTGGAAAGGCAAATCCTTTTGCACCATCTTCGGCTGGAATAAGTGATAATACTACAACAGGAGGAAGCTCAAATACAAATGAAGATGATGATTCAAAAGATTTATTCTTTAATTCAACTGGTTTGGGCAAATAATTTAATCTAGGTTATATTTAGTAATAAATATATACAAATAAAAAATCAAAGGAGGAATTTTAAAATGTTCAAAAAAGAAAGAGGTATTACATTAGTAGCTTTAGTTGTAACTATAGTTGTTTTATTAATATTAGCTGGTGTAAGTATTAGCTTAGTATTAGGTGAAAATGGACTTATTAATAAAGCTAAAAAAGCTAAAACAGAATATGAAAATGCAGCTAATTACGAAAGTGGAATATTAGATGAACATGGTGGAGAATGGGTTGACAATCTTGTAAAATCACCAGTAGAATAATAGTGAAATAACTAAAATTAGTTTTTAGAATGTAAGGTAACCTTACAAAATATTAAATATTTTGTGTGGGTTACCTTGAATTACTATAAGAGGCAAATTTAAAATATTAAAAACATATTAATTTATTCTTGCAGAAAGGTTGAACTAATGAACATAATAATATATTTATATATTTTTATATTAGGAATAACATTTGGAAGTTTTTTTACATTAGCTGTATATAGAATACCTAGAGGAGAAGATATAACTCATACTAGATCTTATTGCCCAAATTGTAATCATAAATTATCTTTTTGGGATATGATTCCATTATTTAGTTATATATTTTTAGGAGGAAAATGTAGATATTGCAAAAACAAAATACGCCCTAGATATTTTATTTTGGAATTATGCTCTGGAATTGTATTTACAATATTTGCAATTTCTATAAAATTGAATATAAATAATATAAATGTTTCTCAAATTACATATTTTATATTTGGCTTGCTTTATATAGCTGGTCTATTTATCATATCTGGAATAGATAAAGAAAAAATACAAATACAAAATGAAATTATATTATATTTGTTAGTTATACAGTTTTTATATATAATATATCTATACATAGTAGAACAAGCTAATATATATAGATATGTCATATATTTAGCGATACTAGCAATCTTAACTACAATAAATACAATTTATTATAAGAAAAAAGTAAACGATAATTATACTTTAAATTGCTTCATACTATTATTATTATTTGTAATGTTTACATATGAGTATTGCACAATATTGACTGTAATATTGACACTATTATCAATAGAAATAAAATTATTGCTTGATAAAATTAAAGAAAAAAGGATAAAATATGTAAAGAAGGCAAGTCGCAATGCAATACCAATTGGTTTTTATTTAGGAGTAACAAATATAATTACATTAATAGCTACAAACTTTATTATTTTTTATAGGTGATAAATATGAAGAAAAAAAGAATTTTAGACAATAAAGGTATTACAGGAATTGATTTGGTGACAGGATTAATTGTTTTCGGCCTTTTTGTAGGACTAATTACATCATTAATGACGAGCATATATAGACAATCTATTGAGATTCAAAAAAGTGCTAATGCAATGGCATATGCAACAATAGTATTAGAAAAAGTTGATGAGAAAGCTTTTGAAGAAATAGATAATGATTTTGTTACAAAATTAGCTAATAGTAACGAAATTGTAATAGACGAGGGATATACTATTGATTTTTCAGCCAATATTTTTATAAATGATGTACTTAAGAAAGTAACTGTAAAAGTTGTATATGATATAAATGGACAAGAAAGATTATTAACAATAGATAAATTAAAAGTAAAGGAAATATATAAG
>CALXBZ010000042.1 GCA_944386665.1 uncultured Clostridia bacterium | reverse complement strand
TCTTCTCCAGTCTTATCAGTAAATTCTGGACTATAGTTTTTTTCTATAACCTCTCCGTTTTCTTTAACTTTTGCAATTTTAATTTTTACCATATCATAGTTTTCTTGCATATATGTCAATAGTTTATCGTATATTAAGCTATCTATATAATCATCAGAATCAACAAATGATATATAATCTCCATTTGCATGTTTAACTCCATAGTTTCTTGCATCAGATAATCCACCATTTTCTTTTTCTAAATACAAAATTTTATCATTATATTTTTCAGAATATTCTTTTGCAATTTCGCCTGAATTATCTGTTGATCCATCATTTACAAGGATTATTTGTAATTTTATTTGTTCAGTTTCTTGTCTAATTAGTGATTCTATACATTTTCTTAACTGTTTTTCTACATTATATATTGGTACAATTATACTTACCTTCATTAAAATCACACCACATCCCTAATTCATTAATTTTTCTAGCTTTTCCGTTATTTCATCATCATATTTTTGAGCATCAAATTTATTTTGTATTTCAAAGCCTTCCTCTATAAAGGTTTTCATAGCAAAAGCTATACTTTCTACATCTTTCTCTGTAACCATGGCATATCCATTCTGCTCTATTGCTTCTACTCCTGAAACATTTGTTGTAATTATAGGTTTGTTTAATACCATGCTTTCTACGAATACAACAGGGTATCCTTCGTAATCCGATGTTAAAATTGTACAATCAGACATTTTCAAATATGGATACGGATTCTTCTTTCTATCTAAAAAGATTATGTATTCTTTTAAATCATATTTTCTTACTAAATCGTAATATTGTTTTGTATCTCTTCCATCTCCAACAAATACAATTCTAAATTTTTTATTCTCATCTTTTAATATTTTAGCAGCTTCAAATATTCTTGATAGTTTCTTTTGGTCTTCATAATGACGTCCAATATTTATAAAAGTTGTTACATCTTCTTTTGGTTGTAAGTCTGAAGCTTTTTCTTCTGCTAAATCTAGAATTTTATTATAATCAATCCAATTATTTATATGGATTGTCTTATTTCTTGCATTAGGAAATACATTCAAAAATGTTTCTTTGCTTCTTTCTGAAACAAATACAATATTTTTAAATTTATCATATTGTTTTTCTTCAAAAAATTCTTTTACTTTGTTTTCGTTTTCTCCAAACATTGCTAAGTAATCCATATGACACCATAAAGTAGAATTTCTTGATGCTGTCCTTGCCACAAAAGCTCCTGAATTTGAATATGTTGCATAGCTACAAGAAAAATCATATTTGTTTCCGTGTATAAATTTAAACAATTGCTGTTTTAGAAAATTTGTTGCTTTTCTAATAAAAACTATTTCATCATTAGATGGGGCATATTCTATTACTTTAATTCTACTATCTAAAGAATGAAGAAACAAACCTTGCTTTTTTTCAAGTACAAGTGTTATTTCATATTTATATTTCCCATTATTTTTTTGATCTGCTAAATAATTTAATAATCTAACAAGTGCTGTTTCAATTCCTCCTACATCTAATGTTACTGCTGAAAAAAGTAATTTCTTCATTTTTTATTTTTCCTTTCCTATTCACAGATTTTTTTACGATTTAAGCCTAAATGTTTATTTTACAATATTCACGTTATAGCCAATAAATAAACCTGTTTCTATTACTCCTGTTATGTTTTTTAGTCTTTTTTCTAGTGTTTCATCAATGTTGTTAAATCTTACATCTAAAATAAGGTTTCCATTTTCTGTAATAACTGGTCCATCTTTTTTTAATGCTAGTCTTAATTCAATAGTGTTTGCTCCCATTTTATATAATTCTTCTTTTACAAGATTTAAGGCTTTTGGATTGCATTCAACAGGTATTGGAAAATTAGTTCCAAGTTTATTTACTATTTTAGATTCATCAATCAAAATATATACTTCTTTAGAAGCTTTGATATTTAATTTTTCATTAAACATTGCTGCCCCTCTACCTTTTATAAGCCAATTATCGTGATCAACCTCATCTGCCCCGTCAAAGCACCAATCTGGTTTTTTCTCTTCTAAAGTGGCAGTAGGAATTTCTAAATATGTGCATAACATTTTCATTTCATAGGATGTTGGTATTGCAGTTATTTTTAGATTTTCCATTTTAACTTTGTGTGCAATTTCTATTGCAGTTAAATATGATGTTGAACCAGAGCCAAATCCTATAACGTCTCCATCTTGTACTCTTTGAGCAATTTTCTTTGCTACTTGTTCTTTTTTTTCTCTATTTTTTATTTCTTCCTTCCACATAGGTTTTTGTAAAAGTTCTTTATCCCAATTCATCTTGGTTTCCTCCATTTTTAGATTTTCCGTATCACACCTAACAATTCTTTACCAAAATTTTAGCGTATAATCTTGAAGAAACTTCCTTTGCCTATTTGTATTACTATATCTTTATCAATATTGTTTAGTTTTTGGTAATCTACTACTTTTTCTCCTTCAACTTTTATTCCGCCTTGTTCAAACAATCTTTTTAATTCTGCCTTTGAAGTACATTTCTTTGTTTTTAATAATGTGTCTAAAATATTATTCTCGAATTTTATTTCTTCTATGTCTTCTGGAGCTTCTTGCTTTTGGAAAGCCATTGTAAAATGCTCTTTTGCTTGTTTTGTTTCTTCTTCGCTATGGTATAACCTTGTTATTTCACTTGCAAGTTCCATTTTAACATCTCTTGGATTTTCTCCTTTATTTAGTCTTGCTTCAATTTTAGCAACATCATCTGGATGTATATCTGTACATAAATTGTAATATTTAATTATCATATTGTCTGGTATTTTCATTACTTTTTCAAACATTGTATTTGCGTCTTCATTTATTCCAATATAATTTCCCAAACTCTTACTCATTTTTTCAAGTCCATCAATTCCCTCTAGTAAAGGCATGAATAGAGTAATTTGAGAATCTTGTCCATAATCTTTTTGTATATTTCTTCCCATTAAAACGTTAAATGTTTGGTCTGTTCCACCCATTTCTAAATCTGCTTTAATTGCTACAGAGTCATATGCTTGCATTAATGGATAAAAAAATTCATGAACAGCTATTGGTTGATTATTTGTGTATCTCTTTTGGAAATCATCTCTTTCAAGTATTCTTGCAACTGTGCATTTAGAGCACAATTCTATAACATCTCTAAATTTCATTTTGCCAAGCCATTCGCTATTATATCTTACTGTTGTCTTTTCTGGATCTAATATTTTAAATATTTGTTTTTGATAGGTTAGTGCGTTTTCTTCAACTTGTTCTTTTGTTAGTTGTTTTCTTGTTTTAGATTTACCTGTTGGATCTCCTATCATTCCAGTAAAGTCACCAATTATTATTGTTACTTCATTGCCTAAATCTTGTAATTGTTTCATTTTTCTTAAGACAACTGCATGTCCTAAGTGAATATCAGGCGCTGATGGATCTAAGCCTAATTTAATTCTTAGAGGTCTGTTTTCTTCATCAACTTTTTTTAATTTTGCTTTTATTTCCTCAATATCGGTATGGTCAGCTGCTCCTTTTAGCATAACTTTAATTGTATTTTCTATATCCATTTTAATTTTCCCCCCAAAATTGTAAATTTTGTTATATTATATCCGTAAACTTCATTTATTTCAATAGTTTTAAGTAATTTTAACTTTTATTCAAAATATTTACTTTCGCCTTGTAGACCTTCAAAATTAATTTGTCTTAATATTTCATAAGCAATAATGCAAACCGAATTTGATAAATTTAGTGATCTTAAGACAGGTCTCATAGGAATTCTGATGGTTTTTTCTATGTATTTTTGCAATAAGTCTTCTGGTAATCCTTTTGTTTCTTTTCCAAAGAGTACGAAAACATCTTCATCTTTAAATTTTGTATAGTTTACATCTGCATAGCAGTGTTGTGCTTTAGTTGTAGCAAAAAACATATTATTCTCTTCAGGTTTATATTTATCTAAAAATTGTTCTAAAGATTCATGTTCTTCAATTTCTAGCTTGTCCCAATAATCTAGCCCAGCTCTTTTTAAATGTTTATCATCTATGCTAAAACCTAATGGGTATACTAAATGTAATTTAGCTCCAATTATTGCACATGTTCTTGCTATATTTCCTGTATTTTGTGGTATTTCTGGTTCCACCATTACTATATGTAGTTTCATTTTTCCTCCTTTAAGTATTCAATTATTTGATTTAAGGCTTTTTCTCTATGTGTACTTCCTAATTCTTCATCGGTTAGCTCATTCATCGTTTTATTAAACCCTTCCGGAATAAATATTGGACCATAAGTTAACTTTCCAAGCGGTCCTGGAGTTCTTACTATTCTTCCAAACGTTTCACCTCTTGTAACTTTAACGGTTCCATTTGGCATTATAAGAGTAAGTACACATACAAATTTAGCTGTTCTGTCTTCATTTTTTACATTTTCCATTTTGTTTAGTACTTTAGTAATACAATCCAGCTGTGATGCATGGTCACCTGCATATCTAGCACTATAAACTCCAGGTTCTCCGTTTAATGCATCCACACATAAACCTGCATCATCAGTCATTATAATTTCATGTATATTGTTTTTGTCACAAAAAGATTTTATGGCATTTGCTTTTATCAATGAATTTTCTTCAAATGTCTTACCGTTTTCATCTATTTCTTCATTAAAACCAATATCTTTTAAAGAGATAATCTCAATATTTTCTTTTTTATATTCAAGGTATTCTTTTACTTGATTTATTTTCCCTTGATTTGATGTTCCATATATAATTTTCATATTATTTCCTTTCATTTTTATTAAATTTTATTTTCAGTCGTACTATAGATTTCTTTATTGTTGTACGTCTATTTTTCACAGTACTTATGATATAGTTTTTTCAAATTTGCTTTATTAATTGTTTTATCAATTCCGTTTATACTAACCTGTGTAAATACTTCCGTTGCCATTGCTTTATTCTTCTCGTTTATTGGAATGTTGTCTTTTCTAGGAATCCAATACTTTAGCTGAGTGTCATTTCTCCACCTTTTTCCATTATAAACCATTCCAGCGCCTAAATTATCACAGATCATCTCAACAGTATATTTATATGGAATAATTGGCATAGGATTTCTAGAAGCCGGATCATGCCAATATTCTGGATGATGCTTGTTTCTTCCTTTATGGTGTATCCAAGCATTTGAATATCCCTGTTTTCTTTTAGCAAATAGAACTGGGCTTAAATTACCATTATAATATTTTGCAGATTCCCAGAATTCTGTTGGAGAATATTTTGATAAATCATGTAATAGGCCTCTAATTGGTATTCCTGCTTTACAGCATAATTTAAAAACTACCCATTTATGTCTTGTTATTAAATTGAAATGTTTGAATGCATTAACTATTATATTTCTTTCCATTTTTACTCATCTTCTTTCATTCATATACTATCATAATAAAAATAAAATCTCAAGATAATAACCTAGTTATTTTTGGTAAAAAACTTGTATATATAATGTTTTTATTGTATAATTAATTTGCAATATTTGAGTATTGGAACGAAATCCACGAATGCGATTGTAGAACTAGTACATAGGTTACTAGTATATTGCAAGAGTAAGTTAGCTAAGGCTCACTTACTCTTTATTAAAAATTATTGAACGAGGTATAAAATGGAAGAAAAGATGCTTGATAAAAAATGGTTTAATTATTTTAGTAATATGCGAAACAAATATAATATGCGTGTAAGTGCTAGTAAACCTTTAGTAATATTTATGGATGCAAAAGATTCATCAAAAAATAATAGAGAATTACTAAAAGGTGGAAAAAACAGTTTTTTTGATTCTATGGAACTTGCTTCTCAGTATTTTACTAAAAAATATAACTGTTTGTCCATTTGCGGTACTGATGAAATTAGTTTTATAATAGAAGATTCTAATACATTTATAGATTCAATAAATAATGAAAAAAATTTCAGAACTCATGATATTACCTCAATATTTTCACAGTATTTTTTTGAATATTTTAATAGTATATATGAAGGCGAAACGGTTTATTGGCATTGTAAGTGTTTTAATATTGCAAAAGAAAAAGTTCAATCGTATATTAAGTTTAAAAGTAGAGGTATACTAAAAGGAATTACAGCTATATTCTTAAAGCAAAATGGTGTAAAAAATTCGTATGGCATAAAATTAGACGAAAAGTTAGAAATGTGTAAACAGTATAAAACCTATCCTCAAATTGAAGACTATAAAGATGGTATCTTATATTATAATGGAAACAGATTAGATTTAGTGGAATATTTAAAAGGAAATATTATAATTTTAGATAAAAAAAGTGATTCGGTAGACCCTTTTGATTTACTAGAATTCGATAAATTATTATAGATTGGAAAAGAAAATGATAAAAAAAGAATGGAACAATTATTTTGGTACTATTGAGAATAAGTACAATTTAAAATTAAATACCAACTATCCTATAGTTATATTCTTAGATGGAAAAGGTATTACAAAAAGTTTAAATCACGATTTAATTTCTGAAACAAAAGATAGCTTTAATGATATTTTGGAGCAAACAATAAAATATTTTACTTTCAAATTTAATTGTATAGCAATATCAGGTGTTGATGAAGTAAGTTTTTTAATTGAAGATGTAAAAAAATTTAAAAACTATATAGGTGCAAAAAATTTCAAAGCACACGATATTGTTTCAATATTTTCGCAATATTTTTATGAATATTTTAATGACAGATATTCAGGTGAACCAATATACTGGCATTGTAAATGCTCCAACATTCCTAAAGGAAAGATTAAATCATATATAAAATACAGAAGCTTAACTATACATGAATTAAAATTAACATATTTTTTAAAAAGGAAACAATTTAAGAATGCTGGAAAAATATCCTTAGCCACCAAACAACAAAAAAGTAACGAAATGGCAGATTATGCACAAATAAAAGAATTTGAAAAAGGGAAATTGTATATTAATGGAAATTTAGTTGCTTTGGATGCTTTTCTTAATAATCAAATAGTAAAATTACCAGAAACTCAAAGAGAAGAATCAAATAATTTTTTAAATATAACTGATTTTTAAGTTTTTATAACATTCTTCAAAATTTGAAAGAGGAGGAAAAATGTTTAATTTAGTATCAGATTACAAACCAACAGGAGATCAACCAAAAGCAATAGAATATCTATCAAAAGGAATAGAAGAAGGCAAGAAATTCCAAACGCTTTTAGGAGTTACAGGCTCTCGGAAAAACTTTTACAATGGCAAATATAATTCAAAAAGTACAAAAACCAACATTAGTTTTGGCACACAACAAAACACTTGCTGGACAACTTTATAGTGAATTTAAAGAGTTTTTCCCTAATAACAATGTTGAATATTTTGTATCTTATTATGACTACTATCAACCAGAGGCTTACATCCCATCTTCTGATACTTATATAGAAAAAGACTCTTCTGTAAATGATGAAATAGATAAATTGCGTCACTCTGCAACAGCAGCATTGTTTGAAACCCGAGATGTTATTATTGTTGCGTCTGTTTCTTGTATTTATGGTCTAGGTGATCCTATCGACTATGAGCACATGACGGTTTCTTTGCGTCCGGGCATGAAAATTGAAAGAAATGTAATGCTTAAGAAACTTATAAATATGCAATATTCTAGAAATGAGTTAGACTTTAAACGTGGTACTTTTAGAGCAAAAGGAGATATTGTAGAAATTTTTCCTTCTGACTATGGCGAAAGCGCTATTAGAGTTGAATTCTGGGGAGATGAAGTTGAAAAAATATCTGAAATAAATCCATTAACAGGAAAATCCATGGCAACCAGAAGCCATATAATGATTTTTCCAAATTCTCACTATGTTACAACCTCTGAAAAGATGGACCGCGCGATTCAAACTATAGAAGAAGAAATGAAACAACAAGTTGAATATTTTAAATCACAAGGCAAATTAATAGAAGCTCAAAGAATTGAAGAAAGAACTAATTTTGATATAGAAATGATGAAAGAAACCGGTTTTTGCCAAGGAATTGAAAACTATTCTAGACATATTAGTGGAAGAAAACCAGGAAGTGCCCCTTACACCCTATTTGACTATTTTCCAGATGATTTTCTATTACTTGTTGATGAATCCCATGCTACAATTCCTCAAGTTAGAGCTATGTATAATGGAGATAGAGCTAGAAAAGAATCTCTAGTAAAATATGGATTTAGACTTCCTTCTGCTTTTGATAATAGACCATTAAAATTTGATGAGTTTGAACAAAGAATAAATCAAGTTGTATTTGTGTCTGCTACTCCTGCTGATTATGAGAAAGAGCACTCTAAAAATAATGTTGTAGAACAGATTATACGTCCTACTGGATTACTAGACCCTGAAATTGAAGTAAAACCTGTAACTAATCAAATTGATGATTTAATTTCTCAAATTCATGATAGAATTGAAAAGAATGAAAGAGTTTTAGTAACTACATTAACCAAAAAAATGGCAGAAGATTTAACAAGTTATTTAGCAGGTTTAGACATAAAAGTAAGGTACATGCATTCTGATATAAAAGCCTTAGAAAGGATGGATATAATAAGGTCTTTACGTCTTGGTGAATTTGACGTTTTAGTTGGAATTAATCTTTTGCGAGAAGGTCTTGACATTCCTGAAGTTTCATTAGTTGCTATATTGGATGCAGATAAAGAAGGCTTTCTTCGTTCTGAACGTTCACTTATTCAAACTATTGGTCGTGCTGCAAGAAATACAGATGGAAAAGTTATAATGTATGCCGATGAACTTACTGATTCAATGGAAAAAGCTATTAGTGAAACAAATAGAAGAAGAACTATTCAAATGAAGTATAACAAAGACCATGGAATCGTTCCGCAAACAATACAGAAATCTGTAAGAGATACTATTCGTGCCAGTATTGTTGAAGAAGCTTATGAAAAATATGAACTTGATAAAAACACAAGTGTTGAAGATATTATTAATAAGCTTACAGAAAAAATGTTACAACATGCAGAAAAAATGGAATTTGAAGAAGCTGCTAAATTAAGAGATCAGATTAAAGAATTAGAAAAAAGCATATAATGTATACATCTCCAAAGGTTAAGTACAACTAACCTTTGGAGATGCTTTTTCATTTTTTTATTTTTTCTATGAAAAAATTTTTTTATTATTCTTTCTCCCTATTATACGTTTTTTAGCCTGTAAAATAGGATAAACAATATAAAACGGTAAGAACATTTGTATAATTGACATTATTATTGTAAATAATGGACCAGTAAGCTTATATACTATAGATATTGGTGTTCCAGGAAAATCTTCAGATATAAACATTAAGTTACTATCAAAAATGCAATTTACAATATATGCTAATATGCATATTACACAAACTAATGAAGCAAAATACTTGATATCATTTGCAGAAACATCAATATAATGTGTAGCATTTATTAAAAGTCCCAAATACACCATTGTTCCATGGAAGAAGTAGCTATGTATACTTACTATATGAAATGCTGGATATGCGGGAAGTGATGTTGTTGGCATAATCATAAAGACCAATCCTCCTACAATTCCTCCTGTTGCTAGAAACACATCCCCTGTTCTTTTAATTTTTCCTTTGCCAAATGAACTGAACAATCCCGCATATAGAAGCATACTACAATAATATAAAGGAATATAATTGTTCACATTTCTAGG
>CALXBZ010000041.1 GCA_944386665.1 uncultured Clostridia bacterium | reverse complement strand
TCTATTAATTATACTAAACAAAATATTTTGTACAAACTTCTATAACATGATCTTTTATAACAAGTGTTGCCGATTCATGAAGTTTTGCAGCTAATGCATCTGAAAAATCAACGTATGTACCAAATTCTGTTATTGCTGAATACATAGCTTTTAAATGTGGATATTTTACGTTTATATTATTAAATATTAAATAATAGTATGTTTTATAACAGTACAACATAGAACTTTTCGAAACTTTATTTACATCAGATAGTTCAGATGAAGATAAATATTTAATAAAATCACAAAAATCTTCAAAAGAATTAAATTTATAAATAAGTGAAGCCGAAGTTAGGTTTGGTACCTTTCTAGAAACCTTAAATCTCTTTTTTTCACCATTTGCTTCAGAAGTACTTGGAACACGACTTCTTGTAATAGTTAAAATGAAATTCCCATTGTCAAGAGCAAGAGTTTCAACTTTTAACTGGTAGTTATCAGTAGAAAAACCATAATCTTTTTCTGCTTTATCAAGAACTGCTAAAAATAAAGATTGTGTTTCATTTGAATCAGACATAAAAGAGTGAAAATCAAGATCATTAGCTTCAAGATCAGCACTACTTAGTGTAATTTTTATTTTATCGTTGTTTACTTTCTCAAACTTCATTGCTTACCTCCTAGGATATATACTTATATTATACTACTAAAAATCAAGTATGGAAATGTATAAAAAATGGAAATATAATATTTATATATTATATTAGCATACTTATAAAAATGTAATAATTAATATAACACATAAAAAACGAAAAATAAAGCGAATTTTGGCGAAAATGAAAAAATATATTTAAATATAAGTATTGAAAAAAAGTTGTTTTCAATATATAATACAAGATATAAATTTGAATTACGAAAATAGCATTTCCGTAGGGATAATTAAATAACAAATATAGTAAAAAATTGGAGGATAAACTAATGAAAAGCAGAACATGGATATGCATATTATTTATTTTTGCAGGATTAGTAATTGGGGGACTAATAGGACAATTAACAGAAGGTGTTGATTTTCTGTGGTGGTTATCTTACGGACAAGAATTTGGGTTATCTTCACCATTAACCTTAGATTTAGGAATAATCAAACTAACTTTTGCAATGATGTTCAAAATTAATATAGCAAGTATATTAGGACTTATAATTTCTATATTCATATATAGAAAAGCTCTTTAAATAAAATAGTGGTAGAGAGGATCTTTTAGTGACAATAAAAAAACTACCAGAATTAGAAAGACCATACGAAAAAGCTATGCTGTATGGTATACAAAGCTTATCAAATCCAGAATTATTAGCTATAATAATAAAAACTGGGACAAAGGAAAAAACTTCAGTTGAGTTGGCTCAAGAAATATTATCAATTGAAAAAAGAGGCAAAGAAAATATACAATTTTTGCAAGAAGTATCAATTGAGGAATTAACCAAAATCAAGGGAATTGGAAAAATAAAAGCAATTCAAATAAAAGCTCTTTGCGAATTTAATAAAAGAATGGCAAGACCAATTCAAAAAGCTGAAATAAAAATAAGAACAGCAGAGAATGTATCACGATTATTAATGAATGAAATGCAATATGAAAAAAGAGAAAAAGTAAAAGTATTGGTACTGAATACAAAAAATATATTATTAAGAATTCTTGATGTTTCATATGGTGGGACAAACTCAGCTGTAATAGAACCAAAAGATATTTTAACTGAACCAACGAAAATGGGAGCACCAAAGATCATCTTGGTACATAATCACCCTAGTGGAGACCCAACACCAAGTAAAGAAGATATAGAACTAACAAAAAGAATATATAAGGCATCTGCATTGTTAGGAATAGAATTGTTAGATCATATAGTTATAGGAAAACAGAAGTACATAAGTATATTTTCAATAGGGAGGATTGAGTAAAAAATGAGTTTTTTTACATTTGGCTCAAAAGACATAGGAATGGATTTGGGAACATCAAACATTCTGTTAACAATAAAAGGAAAGGGAATAGTATTAAATGAACCATCGGTAGTTGCAATAAATAGGCAAAATAATCAAATTGTAGCTACAGGGCATGAAGCAAAAGAAATGTTAGGAAGAACACCTGAGCAAATTAGAGCTGTTAGACCAATGAAAGATGGTGTAATTGCAGATTTTACTGCCGCGCAGATGATGATAAAAAATATAATAACTAAAGCATGCAGAAGGTACAATATAGGAAAACCTAGAATTGTGGTGGGGGTTCCTTCTGGAATAACAGAAGTGGAAGAAAGAGCAGTTGAAGAAGCTGTTTCACAAGCTGGAGCTAGGGAAGTTTACCTAATAGAAGAACCAATGGCTGCAGCTATTGGAGCAGGAATGGATGTCGCAGAACCAACTGGAAATATGATAGTTGATATTGGTGGAGGAACAACAGAAATAGCAGTTATTTCCTTAGGGGGAATTGTAGTAAGTGACTCAATTAAAGTTGCAGGCGATACAATGGATGAAGAAATCATAAATTATATTAAAAATGAACTTAATCTAGCTGTTGGAGGAACTACTGCAGAACAGGTTAAACTAGAGTTAGGCTGTGCGATTCCATTAGTAACTCAAAAAAGTATGGAAATAAGAGGAAGGGAATTAACAACAGGGCTACCAGAAAATAAAATAATAACATCAGAACAGGTTCAAGAAGCTATGCAACCATCGATTGAAAGGATTATAGATTTAGTGAAATCAACTTTGGAAAAAACACCACCAGAGCTAGCTTCAGATATAATCGAAAGAGGAATTTTATTGACTGGAGGAGGAGCTTTAATAAAAGGAATAGATTCTCTTATATCTCAAAAAATAGAAATTCCAGTATATATAGCAGAAAGACCTCTAGATTGTGTTGCAAATGGAACAGGCAAAACAATAGAGGATATGGATAAATTAAGAACAGCACTAATTAGAAATAAAAAAAAATATAGTTAATTAAAATTTTTTCCCCAAGCATAAAAATATAGCAATAAAACAACTAAAAATAACAGGGTTAAGTTTTAAGAAAGGAAAAAGCTAGCTAATAATCTAGCAGAGGACTAATAGATGTATAGAAATAAAAAAACAGGAATAATAGGGATAATAATTACCATTATTATTTTGATTACTATTGTAATTATTTCAAACATGAAAATAGAAGATTTTTCTCATATTGGTGGAGCATTAAGTTCTTTTGTTATGCCTGTTCAAAATGGTATAACTTATATAAAGAATAAGATTAGTGGCAATGAAGCTTTTTTTTCAGACATGGCTACATTGAAAGAAGAAAACAAAACTCTAAAAGAGCGTAATAGTGAGTTAGAAAAGTCTTTAAGAGAATTAGAAGTCATTAAATCAGAAAACGAAACTTTAAAAGAATATGTTAATTTAAAAGATAAATATACAGAATATACTACTATTCCAGGTTATGTAATAAACAAAAATACAAGTAATTATAGTAATATAATAGTTATAAACATAGGAGAGAAAGATGGTATTTCAGCAGGAATGCCTGTAATTGCAGATGAAGGTTTAGTAGGACATGTTATTTCTGTTACAGGGACTACCGCAAAAGTACAAACTCTTTTAGATGCATCAAGTGCAGTTAGTAGTGTAGTTGGAACAGCAAGAGATGCTGTTGTAGTAAAGGGAAATTTACAAGACACAAGTAAATTAAAAGGAACATATATTCCAACAACAGCAACTTTGCTAGAAGGAGACAAAGTAGAAACTTCTGGATTAGGAGGAATTTATCCTAAAGGAATTACAATAGGAACAGTAAAACAAGTTGTAGAAACTAAAAACTTAACTAATAGATACATTCTTATAGAACCAGCTGTTAACTTTGAAAAATTAGAAACCGTACTTGTCATAACAAAATAAATGTAAAATAATAAGAAAGAAGGTATAAAATGAAAAAAACTATTACTATATTATGTATAATATTAACATTTTTTTTAATATACTTTCTTCAAGCTAACTTTTTCACGTGGTTTAACATAAACGGAATAATGCCAAACCTATATGTCATTTTAGTTCTATTCATAGGACTATTTATGAAGAGAAAACTAGGAATGACATTTGGAGTTCTTTTTGGACTATACATAGATATAGTATTAGGAAAAAATGTAGGAATTTCAGCTCTAACATTAGGTGTAATAGGAATGATAGGAGAAATCTTAAGTAAAAATTTCTCAAAAGATAGCAGATTTATAGTAACTTTCATGGTTATAATAACTACCATATTATACGAGGTATCTGTATACCTATTAACTATTTTAAGAACAGAAGGAACGTTAGAACTACTTGCTTTTTTTAAAATTCTAATGGTAGAAGTTTTGTTTAACACATTGATAACAATAATAATATATCCAATTATAAAAAAAGCAGGATATTATGTTGAAAACTTATTTGATGATAAATTTATATTAACTAGATATTTTTAATAGAAATTATAGAAAAAAGAAGGTGAGCAATTGGGAAAAGTAAAAGAGAAAAATGACAGGATAAGATATAATATTATAACGATATTTGTTTACATAATTGGAATTGCTCTACTTGTACAACTATTCAATCTTCAAATTATACATGGCGAAGAATATAGAGAAACATCTAATGTAAGGCTAACTAGAGAAAGTATACTAAAAGCTGACAGAGGAGATATAAAAGATAGCACAGGAACTACTCTAGCAACCGTAACTGCTCAAAATTCAGTAGTATTATATAAAACTAAAGTAAGTAATGAAGTTTTAAATAATACTATATTAAAATTATTAAACGTTTTATCAACAAATGGTGACTCTTATGTGGATAATTTCTTGATAGAAGTTAATCCATATAGATTTAAATTAGAAGAAGAGGAAAGCCAGAAAAAGTGGAAAAAAGCTAATAATATAGATGAGAATGCCACAGCAGAAGAAGCTTTTAACTATTTTAAAGAGAAATATGAGATTACAACAGATAATGTAGAAGACGCAAGAAAAATATTATCAATTAGATATGAGATTTCATATAAAGGTTATAGTAGCACAAAATCTATAGAAATTGCTACAAATATTAGCACACAAAGTTTACATGAAATTAAGGAAAGAAATGCAGAATTTTCAGGAGTAGAAATTGTAGAAACGCCAATTAGAACATATCCTTTAGGAAATACAGCATCACATATTCTTGGTCAAATAGGAAGAATCGATACAGAATTAAAAGGAAATGAAGACATATATGATCCAAATGACATAATAGGCAAAGCTGGAATTGAATATGTGTTTGAAAAGTACCTAAAAGGGAAAGATGGTATAAAACAAATAGATATGAATGTAGATGGAACTATAACAGATGAATATATAGCACAAGAAGCAGTTTCTGGTTCAGACGTTATATTGACCATAGACGCAAAGCTACAAGCTGTTACAGAGGAAGCTTTAAGAAAGAATATAGAAAAACTTGCTGAAAGTTCAGACTATGGTGAAGCTCCAGCAGATGCTGGTGCGGCAGTTGTAATGAACATAAAAACAGGAGAAGTTTTAGCAATGGCAAGCTATCCGGATTATAATCCGTCCGCTTTTGTAAATGGAATTGATAGCGAAACATGGAATTATTATATTAATGGAGAAACAAAGCCTTTAGAGAATAAAGCAATTTCCGCTATGTATTCTCCTGGTTCTACTTATAAGATGGTAACTGCACTTGCAGGACTAGAAACAGGAGCAATAACAACAAGGGAAACAATAAGAGACACAGGATTATATCAAAAGTACAATAGTAGCTGGAAATGTTGGATATATACGAGTTACCATATAGGACATGGATATCTAAATGTATCTGAAGCAATTGAAAAATCTTGCAATTATTTCTTCTATGAAGTAGGAGATAGACTTGGAATAGATAATTTATCAAAATATTCATATTATTTAGGATTAGGACACAAAACGGGAATTGAATTGAAAGGAGAAATACCAGGAGTATTAGCAAGCAATGAAATTGCTAAACAAGAAAATAGGGTATGGAATCCAGGTGAAACAATTTCCGCTGCAATAGGACAAAGCTACAATACATTTACACCATTACAAATGGCAAAATATGTAGCAATGATTGCAAACAGAGGAAAAAAATTAGATGTTACTATTGTAAAATCAATAATAAATCCCGACGGCAGTGAAATACCAAAAGATGAATATGATAAATATGTAAATGAAAGACTTGGACTTGAAGAAGACAATTTGGAAGAAATGAGCTTTAAAGAAGAAAACATAAATGCCATACTAGAAGGTATGAGAGGGGTAACAAGTGAATCGGGTGGAACTGCTTATTCAACATTCAAAAACTTTAATATAGAAGTTGGCGGAAAAACTGGTTCTGCACAGACAGGTGTTCAAGGAAAAACAAATGCATGGTTTGTCGGCTTTGCACCATTTGATAACCCAGAAATAGCAGTAGTTATATTTGTTAGAAATGGTCAACATGGTGGAAGTACTGCAGAAGTTGCAAGAGATATAATGGCACAGTATTTTGGAATGAATACAAATCAAGTTACTGAAGATACAGGAGCTATTCCAACAGTTCAAATAATAAATTAAGGTTATTATTAATAAGCAATCTCGTTTCGATGTCAAAGACTGAAACTAAAAAATATAGATAGGATGTAGAATAATGAAAAGTTGTGTAACTATAAATTTAAGAAAAGATGATATTGTAATAAAAATAAATGAAGAATATTCACAAAATGATATAATGTATAGTTTAAGAAAAAAAATCCCAGATTTAAAAAAATTATATCAAAGCGAAAAAACTCCAATTATTATTACAGGTAAGGTGCTAAAGAATAAAGAAATAGATGAAATTCAAGAATTGATAAAAAAATATCTTGATGTAACAATTGATTTTGATAGCCCTAGAACATTGGGACTACACGGAATAACGAGAACTTATAATAAAGAAATTGCGACTTCAGAAACTAAATTTCATAGAGGAGCAGTAAGATCAGGACAAAAAGTAGAATATGAAGGTAGTTTAGTTGTTTTAGGTGACGTAAACGATGGAGCAGAAGTAATTGCAGGAGAGAATATAGTGGTCTTAGGAATTCTAAGAGGACTAGCTCATGCTGGGGCAAAAGGAAATAAAGAAGCTATAATAGCTGCTTCAGCAATAGAAGCTCCACAACTAAGAATTGCAAATATTATAAAAGAAATAGAAAAAGAAGAAATTCTTGAATTTCCTAAAAAAACATATGCATGTGTAAACAAAAATGAAGAAATAATACTTGAATAAATTATATATAAAATCCGCCAATAACATTTAAAGTTATTGGCGGTTTAACTTAAAAGCAGTAATATTAAAGCAAAGAATAAATAAGGTTCATTTACTTTTTCGTTATATAGAAAGAATATGATACATAACAAAAGTACATCATCAAAATAAAAGTTAAATCCTAATATACTAAACAATGGAGAAGAATCCTGAAAAAAATCGGCAGTTGAATTTGGAAAATAATCCTTATTAGAAACTTTAGACTGATTTTTCACTGGACCTTTAGTAGTATATGGGACATGTTTAGATTGAACAGAATCCGTAGAGCAAGATTTATTGTGAGTTTGAGCTTGTGCATAAGTAGAATTAGCATTAGAGTAAATATTTGGACTTAAATATCTCATACAATTAGGAAGACCAAAATAAGGATAATTAGGTATCATTCTTACTATCACCACCGGATTGATTCATCATCTCTATTACCTTTTCTATATTAAATAATTGAATACATTCATCAACTTTCGCTTGTCTACTAGGTTTTAAATATGGCTTCAAAGAACGCAATAGATTAGCACCTGAACTGTTAGAAGAATTATTCATAGCACTCATAATTTTCTGTATCTTTAACATGGTATTAATATCTATGTTAGGAATTCCTTGAGAAGAGGTAGATTCAAAATTACTGTTGTTATTATTATGGTCATTATTGAAATGAAAATTGTCGCTACAATTATCATTACAATTTTTAGAATTTTCAAAATTATTAGAATTATTTGTACTTGAAGAATTGCTACCTTGTAAAGAATTTAACATTTCTTTTATATTATCAGGAATTTCCTTTCCTTCCATCATAGAAGAAAGGCTTTTGAACATTTCAGACATATCAGCCATATCATTCACCTCGGATAAAGCAATATTTGCTATTTTTTATAGTTATTATTCATTTGTTTTATAATTTCTTCTGGACTTTTATTAGAATTAAGCATTTTTGAAACTTCATTCATTTTAGTTTGTAATTCTTTTTGATCCATTTTTGACAACATTTTCATAAGTTCATTAAAATTAAAATCTGCCATAAATACCTCCAATAAATTATATTCTAGATAAAAAATATAATACCATTGAAAAATAATGGTATTATATAATATGAAAATAATATTAAAATGTTACAGTAAATTATAATATTTTTTATATAATTCTAAGGCAGTTTCAGGAGTTTCATTTCCTGTAAATGATTTTATTGGAGCAAATTCTTCATTAGACTCTATTTCAAGTAAAAGAATTTTATCAAATAAGGCAAAAGCATCAAATATAAATTTCTCAAACTTAAATGAGTTTGGCTTTATAGGAACTTCTTTCATACCTTCAGAGTTTATGAAGTCACATTTTTTAAATGCTCTGTGATAAGGTAATTCAATATTACTTAGTTTTCTTAAGGCACTAACTGAAAATAAGTGAGCTAATATATTTTTCTGGTTATATTTATCCATATCTTTAATATCCAAATTTTTAGGGTCTATTATACTTGGATGACCATCAACATTAGCAAATACCCAATCGGAAGAAGCTAAATCCACTTTCCTAATAGATTTGCTAGCTATTTGATAATTACCTGCTACAGTTAATCCTAAGAACAATGGATCAACTAATTTTAACAAGATATTATCAATTCCGCCAATGAATACCCATTCTATATTATTTTGCTCTAACTCATCTAAAAAACCAGCATCTGAAAATGCCCTAAAAACGTCTCCATTCCCATTTGAACCAGTTTTAATAGAGTAAGGAGTTTCTAATATGACTTTAGCATTTATATCAATAATTGGCAATGTATCTTGAACAAAAAATTTAATTTTGTCTTTAGGATAATCAAAATAATTTTTAGCATCAAAATAATTTTTAGTAGCTAAATCATTAGAGGGACTTGTCATTATATACCAATTAAGATATATTCCAGAAGATTCATAAAGTCTTTTTAAATTGTCACAAGCAAATTCAAATAGTGATTTTTTTGGTGGAACATCAATTTCATAAGATCCTTTAGGACCTTTGTAACCCAATCTCGTACCTTGACCACCTGCTAAAGTTATTATAGCTAATTTTTGGCTATTAATAATTTTATTACCAATATTTGAATAATTGGATTTTTCGTCAGCAGACAATTCCTTTTTTACTAAAAAAGGAATCGGAGTAATACGTTGAGATGGAATAGAATCGTCCATCTTAGAACGCAAATAAAGCTGTTGCATTTTATCAAAATCAACATGATGAATTTGTGATAATAGAATTTCTTTTTCAGAAACTGTTAATTCATCAAAAAAATTTAATAAATGCTCTTGATTATATTTCTTTAAAATTTGCTCGGGGGCATGCGGTTCTGTATTCATAAACACCTCGTAAATCTTTAATATAGTAGAAAATCATAGTAAATCTTAAAACTTTATAATATGCATATTG
>CALXBZ010000040.1 GCA_944386665.1 uncultured Clostridia bacterium | reverse complement strand
ATTTATCTGCTAAATTAAAGGAAGCACTAGGAGGAAAGATAGAAATAAAATTAGAAAATGATGGAAAATGTGCAGCTCTAGCAGAAAAATTTAATGGTACATTAAAAGAATATGATGATTGTGTATTTTTATGTATTGGAACTGGAATTGGTGGAGCAGCATTTTTCAATGGTAAGTTTTTAAAACCTAAAAGAAATAGTGGTTTTGAATTTGGACATATGATAATAAAAAAGAATGGAGAAAAATGCAATTGTGGAAATAATGGGTGCTTTGAAGTTTACTGTTCAAAACGAAAATTCAAGGAACAAATGCAAGAAATATTAGGAATAAAAGAATATGTTGGTGCTAGTGAATTAACAAAGACTATAGAAGAAAATATGTCAGATATAAAAGTGAGCGCTTTATTAAATGAATATATAGATAATCTTGCTGTAGGAATATCAAATATAATAAATATACTAGAGCCTGAAGCTATAAGTATAGGAGGTAGTATGTCGCATTATGAACAACTAATAATTAATAGACTAAGAGAAAAAATATATAGTGGAAAATATTTATTTAATAAGGAAGAACCACCTAAAATACTAATAGCACAATCTGGAAATGATGCGGGAATAATAGGAGCAACTTTATTATAAAGTAAAAGATATATAATTTTTTATAATTCCTATTAATAGAAAAAAGAAAGGATAATATAAAATGAATGTATATGATGAAACACAATTTATATTACACAAATATAAAATTCAAGCAAATAAAAGCTTAGGACAAAACTTTTTAGTAGATGATAATGTTATAGAAGAAATTATCCTTAGGTCAGATATAAGTAAAGACGATTTAATAATAGAAATAGGCCCTGGATTAGGAGTATTAACAAATAGATTATTAGAAAAAGCAAACAATGTTATAGCAGTTGAATTAGATAAGCGAATGGTAAATATATTACAAGATAGATTTAAGAATAATATTAATAATCAATTAAATAGTAAAACAGGTAAATTAGAAATTATAAATGAAGACATTTTAAAGATAAATTTATCTCAATTAATAGAGAATAAAAAAGCAGAAGCTAATATAAAAAATGTAAAAATAGTTGCTAATTTGCCTTACTATATTAGTACAC
This sequence comes from uncultured Clostridia bacterium, assembly GCA_944386665.1. Taxonomy (GTDB): domain Bacteria; phylum Bacillota; class Clostridia; order TANB77; family CAG-508; genus CAG-245. The sequence goes on along the minus strand of CALXBZ010000040.1, from coordinate 8,873 downwards.
CAATAATTATGAAATTATTAGAAAATAGATTTGATGTTGACGAGATAATAGTGATGGTACAAAAGGAAGTGGCTGAAAGGCTAATTTGTAAAACAGGAACAAGACTGGCAGGAGCAATTACATATTTAGTAGAATACTATGCAGAAACAGAAAGTATAATAAAAGTAGCAAAAGAATCTTTTCTGCCAAGTCCAAAAGTTGAATCAGAAGTAATTAAATTAAAAGTAAGAGAAAATCCTAAAATTAAAGTAAAAAATGAAAAAGTATTGTTTGATATAATACAAAAAAGCTTTATGCAACGCAGAAAAACATTATCAAATGCACTATTAAATAATAATATAATACAAGATAAGAAAGAAGTAGAAAAAATGTTTAATTTTTTAGGATTAAATGTAAATGTTAGAGCAGAAAACTTAGCATTAGAGCAATTTGGTAAAATTGCAGATTACATATCATAAAATACTTTAAGGCATGTACAAAATGAGTAAAAATTACTTGAAATTATAAAATAGTAATGTTATTATATATGTGTAATACATAAAATTTATGTTTTGAAAAGGATGAATTAAACATGAAAAAAACTAAAGACGTAAAGAAAGAAGAAAGTAAATTAGACGAGATACTTAAAATTGAATCAATGGAAGATGCAGAGAAATTTGAAGATATTGCAAATGGTAGAATGTTTTGCAAAAAGGGAGAAAGAATACAAGATATATGTAATGATGAGTTTGAAAATTATATTTGTAGAACAGATAAGAATCTTCTTCTAAAATGGTATCTTCATCGTAAAAAAAAGAAATGCAGAAACAAATTGTTATTAGAAAGTAGAATAACAAGTGTTACAAGAGCTTTAGCAATTGAATTTTTGAATAAAGAAGAAGATCTTGATAATAAAGAATTAACTCTCAAAGTTAAAAATTATATATTAGAAAAAGTTAAAGAATATAAAAAATTAAGTAATAAAAAATAATATATGTCCCATTTAGAAGGTTATAGCCTACTAAATGGGTTTTAGTTTCTTAATTTATTGTTTTTTTCTTATTTAATTATACAAATTTTTTTCATATAAATCATTAACAAACAAATCTTGAGTTTTATTTAAATTAACGAATCCCACTTTAGCCTTGTCACCATGAACTTCTTGAACCCATACAGGTTGTTCATTATAATAAATTTCGTGAATTGTCTTATTTCTTAAAATTTCACATATTCTCTTATTAGTCATAAAAGCCTCCTAATTTATATAATTCCAAGTATAAAATTTAGAAAATTTAATATAATTATATCCAAATATATAAAAAATATGATACAATAAAATAATGATATAATTATCAGAAGGGAATGAAACAAGGTTATGAAAGTTTTAGAAAAATTTGAACAAGAAATAAATCAAGCAAAAAAAGACGGAAGAGAAATAATTGCTTGTAAATGTAATAATGAAGTGAAGTCTTTAAATTATGATTTAAAAGAAAGTGATGTAATAGAATTAATAGATACTAGCTCAAAAGATGGACATAGAATTTATGTAAGAGGTATTTTATATATTATGGCAAAAGCCTTAAATGAACTATATCCAAAGGCTTTACTAACCGTAAATTATCAATTATCAAGTGCAATGTTCTGTGAGATAGATAATATGCCAATTACCGATGAAATGATTTGCAATATTAAAGAAAGAATGCAAGAAATTATAGATAAAGATTTAGAAATAAGAAAAATAATAATGAATAAAGAAGAGGCAGAGGAGTTTTATTCTAAGGAAAAAACCTTAAGAGGAATTGCTCAAATTGATAATAAACAAAAAGATAGTGTTTCTTTATACTATTGTGAAGAATACTATAATTATTTCTTTGGAGTAATGCCAATATCAACAGGATCTATTAAAGTTTTTGATGTTGTAAAATATAAAAATGGATTTTTGGTAAGATATCCTTCAGCAGAAATGCCAAATCAATTAAAAGAACACAAAGTAAACAAGAAACTTTTAGCAACATTAGAAGAATATGACGACATACATAGAGTATTAGGTATAGAAACATTATATAAATTAAATAGAGAAATTAAAGAAGGAAGAACAAACAATTTAATTTTATTGTCTGAAGCATTACATGAAAAGAAAATGGCAGATATTGCTAATGATATATCTAAAAGAAAAAATGTAAAAATGGTTTTAATAGCTGGACCTTCATCATCAGGAAAAACTACATTTGCAAAAAGATTGGGAATTGAATTAAGATTAAATGGCTTGAAACCAGTTACAATATCAGTTGACAATTATTTTGTTCAGAGGGTAGATACTCCAAAAGACGAAAATGGACAATATGACTTTGAATGCTTAGAAGCAATAGACTTGGACTTATTTAATAACCATATAAAGGCTCTGTTAAATGGAGCTACAATAGATGTTCCAACATTTGATTTTAAATCAGGAACTAGAGTATACAATGGAGAAAAAATGCATTTAGCAAATGATGAAATTTTAGTAATAGAAGGAATCCATTGTTTAAACGACAAACTAACAAGAGCAATACCAATGGAACAAAAATATAAAATTTACATTAGTGACTTAACAGTATTAAATATAGACTATTTTAATAGAATATCAACAACAGATACAAGATTACTAAGGAGAATAGTAAGAGACAATAACTTTAGAGGATACTCTGCATTACATACTTTAAAAACTTGGGATAGTGTAAATAGAGGAGAAAATAAAAATATATTTCCATATCAAGAAAATTGTGACGCAATGTTTAATTCATCATTAATTTACGAAATAAGTATTTTAAAAAAACATGCGCTACCACTATTAAAAGAAATAACAAAAGAGGAACCAGAATATTCAGAAGCAAGAAGATTAGTAGAGTTTTTAAAATATTTTGAAGAAATAGATGAAGAATATGTTCCTAAAAATTCGTTACTTAGAGAATTTATAGGAGGAAGTATATTTGGAGATTAAGTAAAAGAAATTGTATAGTAATAATAAAAAACAATTATAAGAAAGGAAAAAAATGGCTGGAAATTTTACAAAAATAGACGAAGAATTTATATGTGAAAATTGTGGTAAACATGTACAAAAACTAGGATACTCTTGCAGAAATCACTGTCCTTATTGCTTGCATTCAAAACATGTAGATATAAATCCAGGCGATAGATCAGAAGAATGCCACGGTATACTTAAGCCAGTAGGAGCAGAAATAGATAGCAAAAAAGGATATGTAATAATATTTAAGTGTAGAAAATGTGGAAAAATAAGAAAAAATAAAGCTGCAGAAGATGACAACATAGATTTAATCATAAAATTAACGGCAATGCATAATTATTAATAAATACATTTTCTCTTAAGTTAGGTATAATTTTATAAAATATTAAGGAGGACAAATTTTATAATGAATATATTAAATGGAATTGAAGTTTTTTGTCATAATTCTATTAAAATAAAAAAGGATGTAACAATATATATAGATCCATACAAAATAGAAAAAGAATATAATGATGCCGATTATGTTTTTTGTACTCATGAACATTATGACCACTTTTCACCAGAAGATATAAAAAAAGTTGTAAAAGAAAATACTATAATAATAACAGTGCCAAACACTTTGGCTGAAACTATAAAGATACAGCCAGATAGAAGTAAAATTATATTGGTTGGACCAAACGAAAGTTATGATTTAAAAAACATTAAATTTGAAACAACAGTTGCATATAACATCAAAAAATTATTTCACCAGAAATCTAAAGAATGGGTTGGTTATGTAATTACAATTAAAGGAGAAAGATTTTATATTGCTGGAGACACAGATGATTTACCAGAACTAGAAAATATTAAGTGTGATGTTGCATTTGTACCAATAGGTGGAATGTACACAATGAACCACAATGAAGCGGCTAATCTTATAAATGAAATACACCCCAAAATTGCAATTCCAACACATTATGGATTAATAATTGGAAGTAAAGAAGATGCAGAGAAGTTTAAACAAGAAGTAATTCCAGATATAAAAGTGGAAATTTTAATTAAATAAAAAATAAATTGTTGCAGTTTACAATTATTAAAATAGATAATTGTAGATTGCAACAATTTGTGCTAAATTTCTTTATTCAGATTTCCATTTGTATAATCTTTTCCTTCTAGTTTTTTTCTAGACTTTACAGTTTGAATAATATGATTAATTTCATCAATATTTTCATCAAGAACATTAATTCTAAGAGAATAAACATTAAGGTCCTGAGGCTCTATTGAAGTTATTTTGCTATTATAAATAGATGTAACTGTTTGAATATTATCAGGAACAATTCTAAACTTAAATCCAAGACGATCTTTTAAATAGTATTTAGAATTATTAGAACACCTCATTTGACACTCTGGATAGCATTTATTACTTTTTCCTAAAAGGCAATAAGCAGAATTCATTAATACAGTTCTTCCATAACAGATTAATTCTATTGGAAGCGGAGAATTCTTGCATAAGCCTTGAAGAAGATTTTTATTAAGTTCAACAGAAGGGGTTACTATATTTATTCCAAGTTTTTTTAGTTCATCAATAGCATATTTATTAAAAATATTCATAGTATAGTTAGCAACAAATGTATAATTTGAGTTAAATATGTACTTTGACAAAAGTTCAAAACCTGAAATATTAGATATAACAAAGCCTTTTACAGAATATGATGAAATAACATCATCTATGTTATTAAGTAATAGATTTCTATAATTAGGTTTTACAATTGTTGGCATATATACATATAAACTAAATTTCTTTGACAAATCTAATATTTGAGAATTATATTTTTTATTTGTTAAGAATTTTAAAGGAATGTATATATTATCAATACCTTCAATCTTTGAATAATCATAATCCACGTGCATGTCTTCAAGCAACAAGCTTATCTTTTGAACATTATCATTTTCTAAATTTCTAAAATAATCATAATGATTGTTTGTAAAAATAGTGCTACCATCAAAAATGTCTAAACTTTCCATTGTAGAATTTCTACTTGATAAAAATTTATCCATAACTTTTTGTTCAAGCATAGATACTGCAGTTCTTCGTAAATTGTTTATTTCGCTTATACTTGGAATATGCAAATTTTCATCTAAATCTATATTCAGCTTATTAAATACATAAGGTGTGTTTCCTAGTTTTGTTAATTGACTTTCTAATCTATCTTTTGTAATAGGAGATTTTAATGCCTGTTCAGGAATAATGTCTGAAATTAACTCGACAGAAATACCGTTATAAAATGGGGGCAAACTTGCTTCCAATATTATTTTTATAGGACGATTTTTTCGTACAAAAAGATAGCAGTCAATTGGGATTTTTTTGTTTTCGATATTATTCAAAAATGTTTTAGACGCACTATCTGTTAATTCTTTGCTTGATAGCTTGTAGACTTTGACGCCTGGTTTAATATTTCCTTTCATTCTACCAAGCTTTACAATATTTCCACTTGATGCAGTTTTTAAATTTGTATTTTCCTTAATTAATTCTGAAACTGTGTATTTTCCAGTTTCGCCATCTATACTTATGGTATCACCAATACCAATAAAATGGTTTAATTTTAAAGTAATAAGACCTTTAGTAGAGTTGTAATTAGAAATATTTCCTAAATAAATTCCCATATTATTAGGCTTTTCAGGATATATTAAATTATGATTTGCATTTCCAGACAAGTGACCTTCAGAAAATCCACCACGATTAAATACTTGTAATAAATTTTCTTTATCAGTTTCATCTATAATATAATCTTGCGATGAAAGTGCTAAATCTATATACTTTCTGTAAATTCGAGTAACTGTTGCAACATATTCAGGAGTTTTCATTCGTCCTTCTATTTTAAAAGAATTAATTCCTAAGTTTACAAGTTTTGGCAAATAATCTAAAGAACATAAATCTCTAGGACTTAATAAATATCCCTTATCAATACATTTTTCACTAGAAATTTGATTAACATTATAATTAGAACTGTTGCATTCTAAAAGTTCATAAGGTAGTCTACAAGGTTGAGCACATTTACCTCTATTTCCAGAGCGACCTCCAACAAGGCTTGAAAATAAACATTGACCAGAATATGAAATGCAAAGAGCCCCATGCACAAATATTTCTAAATCCACTTTGCAATTATTTCTTATATATTCAATTTCATTGAGAGGAACTTCTCTAGACAAAACTACCCTAGAAAATCCTAATTTTTCAAGAGCTAAAACTCCTTCTAAATTATGAACAGACATCTGTGTGCTGCCATGAATTTCGATTCCAGGAAAGTTAGAAATTAAATATTTTGCAAGACCAATATCTTGAACAATAATTGCGTCAACGCCACTTTGATAAGCTGCTTTTGCTACCTCTATAGCAGAACTAAATTCAGAATCTGTTATAAGTGTATTTAAAGTTAAATTTGTTTTTACATTTCTTATTTTGCAATATTTTACTACTTCTTTTAATTCATCTAAAGAAAAATTTTTGGCGCTTGCTCTTGCACTAAAACTATTAGCTCCAAAGTAAATGCAATCAGCACCATTTTGAACTCCAGCTTTAACACAATCAAAATCACCAGCAGGAACGAGAAGTTCTGGAATTATTTTTTTATTACTTATTTGATTTATAGATTTCATATAGATCCTTATAAAATAATATTTAGGTTTTTGGGGAGTTACCTATAAACCCATATTTAATCTTCATATATTGTAACACACTTTAAGAAAAATTCATACTATATAATATATAATTAAAAAGGAGGAATAAAAAAATGCAAGACGACAATAGAGGTAATGGATGTGGATGTGCCTGTGACGATATGCAAAGAGGAAACTGCTGTAACAACAACTGCGGAGGACTATTTGGAGGACTATTTGGAAGAAATGGTTGTGGAAGTGGAGACAATGGAATACTATTTTTCATAATAATATTCTTACTACTATTTACAAACAATGGCTGTGGTTGCAGATAGTAGCATAAACATATAATAAGTAAAAGACCTTATGGCAAAATCAACTCTTGATGGAGTTTAGCTATAAGGCTTTTTTATATATGTAATAAAGTGAAAAATGGGGGTAGTATTTTTAAAAAATATGTGCTAAAATATAACACAATAACAATTAAATATTAAAATTGCTACTGTAGCTCAGTTGGTAGAGCAACGGATTCGTAACCCGTAGGTCGGCAGTTCGATTCTGCCCAGTAGCTCCAAAAATTACTCCCACGAAATTCTAAAATTATTTAAAATAAATAGTTTTAGAACTTTGTGGGAGTATAATTTATATAAATAAACATATAAATATATTATATAATAGCAACTTCTTTTTCTAATTCTTCAATAATTAAATTTATATTTTTCATTATATCTGCATATTCAATATCTTTTGCATACAAATGAGCAATTTTGTATTTATTCCATTCATTCTGTAATATATTACTTTCTTTTATAAAATCAAACCTTTCTTTTATCTCATCAAGAATGTATAAGCTATTTCTTCTTTTACATGTGTTTTGTATAGCTTTAATTAAATTTGTTTTATCTAAATCATTCCAGTAATCTTTTATAATAATATATAAATCGTAAAAATCTTTAGCTCTTGTATTTGTTTCTGTATCTTTTATAAGAGTTTCAAACTTTTCTGCAATAATGGTTTCCTTATTAAATGCCATTATTTTTATATATGTATCATCAAATAAACTTTTATATTTGAATTCTATTTCTTTAGGTGTAATAGGGTCTTTAGTAGTAATGTCTATGAATAAAGGTACAATTAATCCATCTTTTTTAGCAATTAATTTAACATTTACTCCACCATATATGTCATCTATTCTAATATCCTTTGCTTTTTCTATTTCAAAAGAAATATTATCATCAGTTTCAATATTGATAATTTCTTGAATTATTTTTAATAATTCATCACTTTCAATATCAATACCTTTTATCATAGTATCCATATCACTTGTTGTTCTTCTTTCATCTCCAATAATAGCTGATAATAATAATCCACCTTTAAGAATAAAATTAAATTTATATCTACTTATTGATATTCTATATAATAATCTCTCAAAAAAATACATTTGCATTAATTCTTGGGGTTGGGCTCCGATTTCTTTTGCTCTCTTTTTAATTTTGTTTTTTAATTTTTCGCCATTCATTTATAACAACACCTCCAAATAATCGTGTATTTCTTTTTCAATACTTAGTTTTTTTGCATATTTCATAATTTTAAAAGTATCTTTTTTCATATCTTTAAAATAAATGTTAAATGCTTCTTTTATGTATTCTGACGCAATCATATCTTTATCTTTTAAACAATCACATAAACACCTTTCTATATCATAAACATCAATATATTGCCCTTGAGGACTTTTAATTTTTATTCTTCCTAAATCTAATATTTCTTTATCAACTTTATGTAATAAAATTTTTTTATCTTTATCTAAAACTCCATAATACTTCTTAGTAACAGTAATATCATATATCATTGGAACTCTATTACAAAGATTATGAAAATATAAAGCTGTCATATGTGAATATATTGCATTTTTTCCATATATCTTATTAAAATATTCATCTCCCATTGTTTCTGGAAGTATATATATTCCCTTTTCTACTCTTTCAATTTGTTTCTCTGCTAATAATCTGGCAATTACTTTTTTATCTATTTCCATTTTTTTTATATCGTTATAAGTAATAACACCATTGTTTTCTTTCATTTTTAAAATTATTTTTTCACTATTTTTCATATTTTTGTCCCCCTATCAAGAAAAATTATAACATATTTTTCGTAAAAAGGGGACATTTTTAAAAAAATTATTGAAAAAATTATTAAATTTATGTTATAGTAAGTTTATCAGTTGATTAATCAAATATTTTTTGAGCAAAATATG
>CALXBZ010000039.1 GCA_944386665.1 uncultured Clostridia bacterium | reverse complement strand
CTATGCTAATTATATCATATTTTATTATTTTACAACATTAAAAATCGTGAATTAGAAAAAATATTTTCCAATTCACGCTTTTTTTGAGAGCTAATTTTCAGCAGCCTCGCATAAAAGCTATTCTTATTTTTATGAGTTAATTATATTATTATAAAATTAGTTAACGTTAAATATTAGATAAATTTATTGGAGTAACTCACTTTATAAAAAAAAATAATTGTGATATAATGAAAAAGAAATATGGTAATATATAGCAAAGGAAAGGATAAATTATATAAAAATCTGATTTTGTCGTAGTATTAAAAGAAAGTAATAAAGTAGGTGAAAGTAATGAATAACAAAGAAAAAAACTGTCCATCTGTAAATATAAATTGGTACCCACGGGCACATGGCAAAAACTATGAAACAAGTAGAAGCGGATTTAAAACTAGTAGATATAATTATAGAAATACTAGATGCTAGAATTCCTATTTCTAGCCAAAATCCACAAATAAAGAAACTTATAGAAAATAAAAAGAAAATAATAATACTAAATAAAAGTGACTTAGCAGACGTAAAAGAAAATGATAATTGGAGAAATTATTTTAATAAACAAAACATTCCAACAATATTGTGTAATTCAAACAATGGAGATGGAGTAAATAAAATCATTGGACAAATCAATGAAATGCTGAAAGAAGAAAGAGAAATTGCAGAACAAAAGGGAAGAACAAAAATTGCAAGAGCAATGATAATAGGAATACCAAATGTAGGTAAATCCTCTTTTATAAACAGAATATCAAATAAATCAACTATGAAAGTTGGTAATAAACCAGGAGTAACTAAAAATAAACAATGGATACGATTATCAAATAATATAGAACTATTAGATACTCCAGGAGTGCTATGGCCAAAGATAGAAAATCAAGAGACTGCATTAAATTTAGCTTATACAGGAACAATAAAAAGTGATATATTAGATGAAACTGAAATAGCTTACAATTTAATAAAATATCTAATATCGAATTATAAAGAAAATGTTAAAGAAAGATATAAACTTAAATCTGATATAGTATCAAGAATTTTAGAAGACTCAAACATGGAAGAAAACGAAAGAATTATAGAAATAATGAATTATATAGGAGAAAAAAGAGGCGCCATAGAAAAAGGAAACAATATAGATTTAGAAAAAACTGCAAAAATAATATTAGAAGATTTCAGAACTGGAAACCTTGGAAAAATAACACTAGAAAAAGTACAAAATTAAATGGAGGAAAAAATTGATAGAATTAATTAATAGAGAAAGAGATGTATCAGACGTAAACACCATGTCTCCATTAACGTGGGCATATATTGGAGATGGAGTATATGAATTATTTGTAAGAACACATTTAGTAAATAAAACTAAAATGAAGCCACACATGTTACATTTAGAGTCAATTAAATATGTAAAAGCAGAAGCACAAGTAAAAATATTAAAAAGAATACAAGATAATTTAACAAATGAAGAAAAAGATATCGTAAGAAGAGGAAGAAATGCGGAGAATCATCATTTGCCAAAAAATGCAACAGTAGAAGAATATAGTTACTCAACTGCATTTGAAGCGTTGATAGGATATTTGTATTTAACAAAACAAGATGAAAGACTTAAAGAAATACTAAATTTGTGCATATAACAAAAATGTACTAATTAAACAACACACTAGTGCAAAAATTTTCAAAAATAACGAAAAATAAACCCAACCTGTTGACTAAACATGAGAAAAATGCTATATTATATAGGTAGTTTTACATGGCCCCTTGGTCAAGCGGTTAAGACGCGGCCCTCTCAAGGCCGAATCATGGGTTCGATTCCCGTAGGGGTCACCAAAAGAGACATAGAATTAATTTCTATGTTTTTTTATTATGTGAAAATAAGAAACACTTTCAAACTAATAGATATCTAATACAATAAAGAAAATTAATATAATCAAAAAAAGTCGATAAAATACAAACAAATTTTTGCAAAAGCTATTGACAAAACAAAAAATAAAATGTAACATATATACGAACAAAGATTTGTATACGGAGGTATATATGATTACAACATTACATATAAAAAATATAGGAATAATAGACGATTTAATAATAGATTTGAATAAAGGATTAAATGTTCTAACTGGTGAAACTGGTGCCGGAAAAACTTTAATTGTAGATTCATTAGGAATAATTGCTGGGGGAAGATTCTCAAAAGAAATGATAAGAAAAGGACAAAATGTTTCTTTCGTTGAACTTGCACTATTTTTGCCAAATAATCCTAGTTCAATAGATGGAAATATTGTGGTATCAAGAGAGATAAATACATCAGGAAAAAATTTATGTAAAATAAATGGCAGATTGGTTTCTGTTAATGAACTAAGAAATTTCATGAAAAATATAATAGATATACATGGACAATACGATAATCAAACTTTGATGGATACAGAATTTCATACAAAATATCTTGATAAATTTATAGGAAAAGATATAGAAGAGAAAAACGAACAGTATATAAAATTGTATAATGAATACATTGAACTACAGGCAAAATTAAAAAATAATTATGGAGATGAAATAGAAAAACAACGCAAATTGGATTTATTACAATACCAGTATAAAGAAATAAAATCAGCTAAGTTAAAAGAAGGAGAAGATATTCAATTAGAAGAAAAAAGAAAAATTATAATGAGCTCAGAAAAAGTAGCAGAATCATTAAATTATGTAAGTAATAATCTGGAAGAAAAAATAATAGATTTAGTAAATGATTCAATAAAATCTTTAGAAAAAATAGAAGATATAAATGAACAATACAGTAAAAAACTTATTGAATTAAAAAACATATATTATGAAGTACAAGAGTTATCAAGGGACGTTTCAGATATGAAAGAAGAAATATATTTTAATGAAGAAGAAAGAAATGAGGTAGAAGAAAGGTTAGATGAAATATATTCATTAAAAAGAAAATATGGGAATTCTATAGAAGAAATCTTAAATTATAAAGAAGAACTAGAAGAAGAAATTAATAGGATAGAAAATTTAGACGAAGAAAATAAAAAAATTAAAATTAGAATAACAAATATAGAAAAAGATATGGCTAACATTTGTGATGAAGTAACTATGAGAAGAAAAGAAAAATCAATTATACTAAACGAAAAAATAAATCAGGAGTTATCTGAATTAGAAATGAAAAATGCTAAATTTAATGCAAAAGTAATTGATGATGAAGAATTTAACTTAAATGGAAAAAGCCATGTTGAATTTGTAATAGTAACAAATTTAGGGGAAGATGAGAAAAAGCTAAACAAAATAGCATCGGGTGGAGAAATGTCAAGAATAATGTTAGCAATAAAAACAGTTTTATCTGATATTGATGAAGTTCCAATATTAATCTTTGATGAGATAGATACAGGAATAAGTGGAAAAGCAGCAAACTCAGTAGGAACAAAATTAAGCAAAATATCAAAAAAACATCAAGTATTAATTGTAACTCATTTAGCATCAATTGCTGCAAAAGGTGAATATAACTATTATATATATAAAGAAATCCAAGACAATAAAACAAATACAAAAATAAAATTATTAAATGAAGATGAGACAATACAGGAAATAGCTAGAATAGCATCAGGCCAAATAACAGATGTTGCAATTTCGCATGCTAAAGAATTAAGAAAAAAAGATGTAGCATAAATTAAATAGTAAATACAAAACTAACACTGAAAGCAAAAAATATTTACATATTTGTGTTTCTGTTATATAATATAACCATTAAAAATAGAGAGGATAAAAAATATGTTTAATGTAGACAAAAGAATTATATATATAATTATAGCGGTTTTAGTGGTAAGTACAGTTATTCAATATGCTCAAAATCCTATGGAGTTAGTTGCACTATTATTAACTCTACCAGGAGTAATAATAGCAATAACATTTCATGAATTTGCTCATGCTTTTGTAGCAGATAAGCTAGGAGATGACACACCTAGACAACAAAATCGACTAAATTTAAACCCATTATCTCATATAGATCCAATTGGACTTTTTATGCTTATGTTTGTACATTTTGGTTGGGGAAAACCTGTGGCAATTAATCCTACAAATTTCAATAGAAAGAGATCAATGTCTGCACAAGAAGCAATTGTTGCATTAGCAGGACCTGTAACAAATATAATAATTGCAATTATACTAACAATTATATTGTTTGCAATAAGCACATTTGCGTCAGCATTTGTTTTATCACAAGCTGGGATTTTAGTAATATTAGCATTACAAATGGCAATAAGTGTGAATATAGGACTAGGAGTATTCAACTTAGTTCCATTACCACCTTTAGATGGATCAAAAATATTACTACACTTCTTACCTTATAATGCTAAAGAGTGGTTTATAAATAATAAACAAATATTTTATATAATATTTATTGTTATGTGGTTTACTAATTTAATAAGTTATATAATAGCACCTGTTATTAATTTAGCGTCTGCTGGAATATACTCACTGGTATCAGTAATATTTGGAATTTTTATATAGCACTAGAAAGAGAGAAAAAATGAAAGATATATTAATAATGCGGAATAGAATCAAGTTGTGATGAAACTTCCGTATCAATAGTAAAAAATGGAAGAAAAATACTATCAAATGTAATAGATACTCAAATTAGTATACATGAAAAATTTGGTGGTGTGGTTCCAGAAATTGCTTCAAGAAATCATGTAGAAGTAATCTCAAATGTAATGAAAAAAGCGGTAAATGAAGCAAAAATAGAATTAGAAGATATTGATGCAATTGCTTGTACATATGGACCGGGATTAGTAGGAGCTTTATTGGTAGGTGTTTCATATGCAAAAGCTTTAAGCTATGCACTAGATAAACCTTTAGTAGGTGTAAATCATATAAAAGGACATATTGCAGCAAATTATATTACTTATCCAGAATTAAAACCGCCATTTATATGTATGATGATGTCTGGTGGAAATACACAAATAATACAAGTAAAAGACTATAATACTTTTGAAGTGTTAGGTAAAACAAAAGATGATGCTATAGGAGAAGCTTTTGACAAGGTGGCAAGAGTAATAGGACTAGGATACCCTGGTGGACCTAAAATAGATAAGCTGGCAAAAAGTGGACAACCTAATATAGAACTACCAAAAACACATTTTGATAATTTGAATTTTAGTTTTAGTGGAATAAAGACAGCAGTTATTAATTTACATCACAAAGAACCAGATGTAAATAAAGAAGATTTAGCTGCAAGTTTTGAGGAAACAGTTTCGAACATATTGGTGGAACACGCAATAGAAGCAGTAAAATTAACTAGAATAAAGAAAATTGTATTGGCAGGTGGGGTGTCAGCTAATACATGTATACGAAGAAAATTTGATGAATTATCAAAAAAAGATGACTTACAAATTTATTATCCAGAAATAAAATTATGTACAGACAATGGAGCAATGATTGCTTCAGCAGGTTACTATGAATTTTTAGCAGGAAATAAATCAAATTTAGAGTTAAATGCAATACCAAATTTAACTCTTAGTTAGGGGAGTAAATAATGGCTATATATGCAATATCTGATTTGCATTTATCATTTAATACAGACAAACCAATGAATATATTTGGGTGGAATGATTATGAAGAAAAAATCAAAGAAGATTGGAATAACAAAGTAAAAGAAGAAGACCTAGTATTAATACCAGGAGATTTTTCTTGGGAAATGAAATTAAATAATACATATAAGGACTTTGAATATCTAGCAAAGTTACCAGGAAAAAAACTATTGCTAAAGGGAAACCATGATTATTGGTGGAACACATTAAAAAGCATGAGAACATTTCTTAAACAAAACAATATAGAAAATATTGATTTTATTTATAACAATAGTTATGAATTTGAGGAAAACATAATTACAGGAACAAGAGGATGGAACTTAACAGTAGAAAGCAAAGAAGATGAAAAAATACAAAAAAGAGAAACAATAAGATTAGAAAATTCAATAAAAGATGGAATCGAAAAATACGGAAACAAAAAGATTATAGTATGCATGCACTATCCTCCAATATTGAAAGATAATCAAAATAATGAATTTATAAATATTCTTGAAAAATATCATGTAAGTTGTTGCATATACGGACATCTTCATGGAAAAAGTCAATCAAATGTAATAGAAGGAATTCATAATAATATTAAATATAAAATGGTAAGCTGTGATTATACAGATTTTAAACTTACAAAAATAGAATAAGCTTTGAAATATCCAAAAAACACTTGCAATATGTGGAATTTGTGGTATAATAAACAAGCAGTTTAGTGAAAAACAAGAAAGGACTTGAATTAAATGAGTATAAAAGTAGAAAAAACAGAAAACAAAAATGAATTGAAACTGGAATTTAAAATTGAAGCAAAGAAATTTGATGAAGCAATAATGAAGGTGTTTAATAAAAGCGTAAAATATTTTAATATACCAGGCTTTAGAAAAGGAAAAGCACCATTTAATATTGTTGAAAGAATGTATGGAGATGAAATATTCTATGAAGATGCTTTTAATGAGTTAGTTCCTTCAATATACGAGAAAGAAATAGAAGATAATAAAATAGAAGCAGTTAGCAGACCTGACATTCATATAGTAAATATGAAAAAAGGAGAAGACTTAATATTTACTGCAATAGTACAAACAAGACCAGAAGTAAATTTAGGAAAATATAAAGGAATAGAATTAAAGAAAGTAGAATATCCTGTAACTGATGAAGACGTAGAACATGAGTTGGCTCACATGCAAGAACATAATGCAAGAACAATAACTGTTGAAGACAGAGCTGTAAAAGAGAAAGATATAGCAGTCATAGATTTTGAAGGATTTGTAGATGGAAAAGCATTTGAAGGTGGAAAAGCAGAAAACCATGAACTAGAAATAGGAAGTAAAACTTTTATCCCTGGATTTGAAGAACAAGTTATAGGAATGAAAAAAGATGAAGAAAGGGATATAAAAGTTAAATTTCCAGAGGACTACTTCTCTAAAGACTTAGCAGGAAAAGATGCAACTTTCAAGGTAAAAGTACATGAAATAAAAGAGAAAAAATTACCTGAACTAGACGACGAATTTGCAAAAGATGTTTCTGAATTTGATACATTAAAAGAACTAAAAGCAAGCATAAAAGAGAAAAAAGAAGCACAAAATTTAGAAAGAGCTAAACAAGAAACAGAAAAGCTAGCTATTGAAGCTGTATCAGCAGAAACAAAAATAGATATACCATCAGGAATGATAGAAACAGAAATAGATGCAATGCTTAGAGATATGGAACAACAATTATCATATCAAGGAATAAGTCTAGAACAATATCTACATATGATTAATAAAACTAGAGCAGATATTGAAGAAAGCTATAAAGAACAAGCAACAAAAAATGTAAAATCAAGACTAATACTAGAAGAAATAATAAAAGCTGAAAAATTAGAAGCTTCTGATGAAGAAGTTGCCGAAAAAATTAAAGAAATGGCATCAAGCTATGGAAAAAAAGAAGAAGAACTAAATAAAAATGAAGCATTAAAAGAATATATTGGAAATAATATTAAAACAGAAAAAGCAATAGAATTAATAGTAAAAAATGCAAAAATAAAAAAATAAAAAAATAAAAGAAGAAATAGTTAGGGGGTTATTTATATATTATATAAATATTATTATGCTCACTAACTATTTTGCTATTAATAATTAATAGCAATGAAATAAGCATAAGGAATGCTTATGTATTTTAATAAATAATTAATAAGTATAATTAAAAGGAGGAATTACATTATGTTTGAAAAAGACAGTTTAGTACCATATGTTATAGAACAATCAGCTAGAGGTGAAAGGTCATACGATATATTTTCTAGATTATTAAAAGATAGAATTATATTTTTAGGAGAGGATGTAAATGCTACTTCAGCTGGATTAGTTGTTGCACAATTATTATTTTTAGAATCAGAAGATCCAGACAAGGAAATACATTTATATATAAATAGCCCAGGAGGATCAATTACAGATGGAATGGCTATAGTAGATACAATGAATTATATAAAATGCCCTGTATCAACAATATGCGTTGGTATGGCTGCAAGCATGGGATCTGTATTGTTAGCATCTGGTGAAAAAGGAAAAAGATTTGCAACACCAAATTCTGAAATATTAATACATCAACCATTAATCGGTGGAGGAGGACTTTCTGGTCAAACAACAGAAATAAAAATTCATGCAGACCATATGGTTAGAACAAGAGAAAAATTAAACAAATTACTAAGTGAAAGAACAGGTCAACCAATAGATGTAATAAACAGAGATACAGAAAGAGACAACTATATGACGGCACAACAAGCTCTTGAATACGGACTAATTGATGGAATAATGGAAAAAAGAAAGTAAGATTTATAAGATAAAATAAACATATGATTATAAAATTTTAAAAGGAGAATGACCTATGCCAAAGGGAGAAAGAGAAAAAGAAATAAGATGTTCCTTTTGTGGAAAAACACAAAAAGAAGTCGAAAGAATCATAGCTGGGCCGGGAGCGTATATATGTGATGAATGTATAAAAGTTTGTACTAACATTATAGAAAACGACCTATATGAAGATAGTGAAATAACATATGAGCAAGACGAAAACGCAAATTTGCCAAAACCTGAAGAAATAAAAAACATTTTAGATGAATATGTAATTGGACAAGAAATAGCTAAAAAAACACTATCTGTAGCAGTATATAATCATTATAAAAGAATTGATAATAAAAAAATTGACGAAAAAGATGATGTTGAAATCCAAAAAAGTAATATATTATTATTGGGCCCAACAGGTTGTGGAAAAACACTATTAGCGCAAACCCTTGCTAAAATATTAAAAGTGCCTTTTGCTATTGCAGATGCTACAACATTAACAGAAGCCGGATATGTAGGAGAAGATGTAGAAAACATATTACTAAAACTAATTCAAGCGGCTGATTATGATGTGGAAAAAGCAGAAAGAGGAATCATATATATAGACGAAATAGATAAAATATCTAGAAAATCCGAAAACCCTTCAATAACAAGAGATGTAAGTGGAGAAGGAGTGCAACAAGCATTACTAAAAATTATTGAAGGAACAGTTGCTTCAGTTCCCCCACAAGGAGGAAGAAAACACCCTCATCAAGAATTCATTCAAATCAATACTCAAAATATATTATTCATATGCGGTGGAGCATTTGAAGGCTTAGAAAAAATTATAAAAGACAGAGTAGACACGAAAACAATAGGATTTGGAGCAGATATAAAAAGCGCCAAAGAAATGAATAAATACGACGTATTTAAATCACTTCTACCACAAGATTTACTAAAATTCGGATTAATTCCTGAATTTGTTGGAAGATTACCTATAGTTACAACTTTAAAAGAATTAGATAAAGAAGCTTTAATAAAGATAATGACAGAGCCAAAAAACTCATTAGTAAAACAATATAAAAAACTATTCAAATACGATAATGTGGAATTAGAATTTGATAACGAAGCTTTAGAAGCTATAGTGGACAAAGCCATTGAAAGAAAAACTGGAGCCAGAGGGCTACGAGCAATTATAGAAGATATAATGAGAGATATTATGTTTGAAATACCATCAAATCCTAAAATTGAAAAGTGTATAATAACTAAAGCAACAGTTGAAAAAAAGGAAGCACCTAAACTAATAATAAATAATAATAGAGAAATTCCAAAAAAAGTAAAGACGAAGAGGTCTACGACGACAAAACAAACAGGAACAGCATAAATAAAATATAGTTAAAATAATAAATTAAAGCAATCCTTGGAAGGAGTATAAATTAGAATAAACAAGTAAATAAAAAGGAATATATAAGCAATATACTCCTTTTCTCTATGCAAAAAAATAATTTTATTATATAGAGTAATAAAGTTATGTTAATATGCTAAAAATAAATTTGTATGTTAATAGGAGTAACAAATGACTAGTAAAAAACGAACAAATATAATGTCTAATATATTTGTGATAATTATTATAATAGTAACATTTTTTGTATATAAAAAGTATGATTACAATTTTTTTACAAAAGGAATATCTGAAAAAGGTAAGACTGTTTTTTCAAGAGACTCAGAGGTAAAATATTCTACAGAAAGAAGCTACAAAATTGAAAATAAATTATCAAATGATGCAATGTTTTACAGAAAGATATCAGTAAGAAAAAATACACCATATAAAGTAACTTGTATGGTAAAAACAGAAAATGTTATAAGCAATGATAATAACCCATTAGCAGGTGCACAAATATG
>CALXBZ010000038.1 GCA_944386665.1 uncultured Clostridia bacterium | reverse complement strand
AAAAGAAAAAAAAAAAAATATAAATAATAACAAAATAAATATGAAAAAAAACGAAAAAAAAGAGATGCAAGTATCTATAACTCAAAAGCCGAAGTTTTTAAATAATTCTGAAAATAATAAAATTACAAATGCACAAAAAGGAACATTAATGCACTTATGTGTTCAAAAAATGAATGAAAAACAAGAATATGATCTTAAAAAAATATATGAATTAATAAATGGACTAAAGACAAAAGAATTGATTAGTCAAGCAGAAGCCGAAAGCATTAATGCTAATAAATTGTTAGAATATACAAAATCTAATTTATGGGAAGAATTAAAAACAGCCAAAGAAATTAACAAAGAAAAGCCGTTTTACATTAATGTTAAAGCAAGTAGATTATATGACAATATAAGAGATATAGAAGATGAGGATATATTAGTACAGGGAATTATGGACTTGTATTATATAGATAAAGAAGACAAACTTGTTCTTGTTGACTATAAAACTGACTATATAGAAAAAGGAAAGGAAAATGAACTTGTAGAAAAATATAAAGAACAACTAAAATTATATAAAGAGGCATTGGAAAGCGCATTACAAAGAAAAGTGGACAAAATGGCAATATATAGCTTATATTTAAATAAAGAGATTCATTTATTAATATAAGAAAAATAACTAGGTATGAAAAAACTAGAATATAAGATAACAGGAGGAAAAATGAGATTAGATAAATTTTTAAAAGTTTCTAGAATAATAAAAAGAAGGACTGTTGCAAATGAAGCGGCAGATGGCGGTAGAATAATTGTAAATGGTAGAGTTGTAAAACCAAGCTATGAAGTAAAAGTAAACGATATTATAGAAATAAAATTCGGAGATAAAATATCAAAATTCAAAATAATTAATATACCACTAGTTCAAGGAAAAAATATGCCACAAATGGTAGAAGAGATAGATTCAGACAACTAGTATTTGCTCCATAATTAGGAAGAAAAAAATGAACTTGTAAAAGTATAAAAGAAAGGTAGAAATATGAGTAAAAAATATAAATTTAAAATATTTAAAGTAATATTGTTTTCTATAGTTTTAGTAATATTTGTAGGAATGGCCATATATTTATTTCCTGTTATGAAAGATTTATCAACAGCAGAAGGACAAAAAGCTTTTGAAGCAAAAGTAAAAAGTTCTAGATTTTTAGGAATGCTTTTATTATTTGGGTTGCAAGTTGCTCAAATATTTTTAATAGTAATACCAGGAGAACCAATAGAAATATTGGCAGGAATGTGCTATGGTGGATTATGGGGAACTATTTTTATTATGATATCCGCATTAATAATTTCAACGTTAATATTTTTCCTAGTTAGAAAATTTGGAAGAAAATTTGTATGTGAATTTTGCAATGAAGCAAAAGTAAAAAAAATAGAGAATAGTAAATTATTTAAAAATCCGAAAAAAATCGAGATGTTAATGATTATATTATTTTTTATTCCAGGAACGCCAAAAGATTTATTAGTATACATAGCAGGCTTGCTTCCGATAAAGCCAATTAGATTTTTGCTAATATCAATGATTGCAAGATTTCCATCAGTAATTTCATCAACTTTGATAGGTGCAAACCTAGTCGTAGGAGACTGGAAAATGGGAATAATATTGTATAGCATTATAGTATTATTAGCGTTAATTATTGTATATATATATCAAAAAATGGATAAAGATAAAACGACAAAAGAAGCGTTAGAAACAATAAAGTAATAAAATTTAGATGTCATTTTTATTGACTTTTGTTACTATGATTATTATAATCATAATTGAAAGTGACAAAATAATTTGTGCATAACATATAAGGAGGTTATTAATTATGAATGAAAAAATGTATGAAGTTATGAAAAATGGAAGAGGTTTCATTGCAGCTCTAGACCAAAGTGGTGGTAGCAGTGCAAAAACTTTAAAAAATTATGGAATAGATGAAAGCGAATATAGTACAGAGGAGGAAATGTTTGACTTAATTCACGAAATGAGAAAAAGAGTTATAACAAGTAAAGCCTTTACAAATGAACATATATTAGGAACAATTCTTTTTGAAAAAACAATGATGTCACAAGTAAATGGAAAATTTACAGCAGATTATTTATGGGAAGACAAAGGAATTGTGTCATTTTTAAAAGTTGATAAGGGATTAGAAGAAGAAAAAAACGGCGTTAAATTAATGAAACAAATTCCTAATTTAGCAGAGCAAATAAAAGAAGCAAATGAAAAGCATATATTTGGAACAAAAATGAGATCAGTAGTATATGAAGCAAATGAAGAAGGAATTAAAGAAATTGTAAATCAACAATTTGAATTTGCTAAAAAAATATGTGATGGTGGTTTAGTACCAATTATAGAACCAGAAGTAGATATTCATTCAGCTAATAAAGAACTTTGTGAAAAAATGCTAAAGGATGAAATTGTAAAACACTTGAAAGAATGGAATCCAGAAGACAAGATAATGTTTAAATTCACAATTCCAACGGTTGAAAATCACTACTTAGATTTATATGATTATGACTGTGTTGTAAGAATTGTTGCTTTATCTGGAGGATATGAAATGGACGAAGCAGTAGAACTACTTGCTAAAAACAATAAAATGATAGCAAGCTTTTCAAGAGCATTACTTCAAGATTTAAATGCACATCAATCAGATGAGGAATTTGATACAGCTTTAGATAATGCGATAACAAAGATCTATAATGCGTCAATAAATTAAAAAAGAGGCCTTTAGAATTTAACATCTAAAGGCCTTTGCGTAGCAAACTCTGAATAGTACAATATATTAAAAATGAGGGGAGACTAATGAAAAGAATATATATAGTATTAACTTATTCAGGAACAGTTTTATCGAGGATTATAAAAATATACACAAAAAATGAATTTTCACATGTATCTATAAGTTTTGACGAAAATTTAGAACAAATGTATAGTTTTGGAAGATTAAACGCATACAATCCATTTATAGGTGGTTTTGTACATGAAGGAATAAATATTGGAACATTCAAAAGATTCAAAAATACAAAAACAGTTATATATTCTATTTATATAACAGATGAACAATACGAAAGAATGCTAAATATAATAAAAAGGATTAAACAATTTGAAAAAACTTATAAATTTAATTTTATAGGTTTAGTTGCAGTATCATTACATAAAAGAATACACAGAGAACATGCTTTTTATTGTGCAGAATTTGTTAAATATCTCTTAGAAAATGCGCAAATAGAAAACAATTTACCAGATATTATAAAACCAGAAGATTTTTTGCACCTAGAAAATATTAGAGAGGAATACAGAGGATATTTAAGAGAATATAAAGTAAATAATAGCAAAGAAATTTCAAATGTTTAAAAATTTTAAATTTAAAGGAGATTGTATATAATCTTAAATTTAGATTGATTCGAATTAAAAGTAATGCTATAATATCATTGCAAATAGGGCATGCTCTATCAAAATAATATTTACAAGAGAGGAATGGCATTATGAAAAAAAACACAGCAAAAGAAGTAGCTTTTTGGATCAAAGTGGTACTTCGGATAATTATCAAGTTTGCATTGATAGTAATGGTTCCTGCAGGAATATGTTTAAGCATATTTTATCCGTTTGAATTGCCAACTATAGCAATTGATATTATTATAGCTTTAACTGTTATTTCAATCATGGGAAACTATTATCTTATTTGTTTCGTTGTTCCACATCTCATTAATACCGCTAAATATATGAAAGAACACGAAGAAGCTTTTTTTAAGGAGGCATGGGACGCAACAAAGGCAAAACATTACTTGGACGATGATGAATATGTGAATAAAAAATAAAATGAATCCTCGAAAAAGGATCCCATGAATTTGGGATCTTTTTTCTTGTATAGATATTTATAAAGTAAAAATAAAATATTACCGTTATACGTTCATAAACAAAACTAATAAAATAGTATAAATTTGGTAAACTAATGGTTGTAAAAATATTGGTTTTTTGATATGATACAATCATTAAGCACATAAGGAGGAAAGTTTAATGAGTGAAGAATATAAAGTTGTTGACAGCGTTGAAGCGTTAACACTTTCTTTAGAGAAAGTAAAAAAAGCTCAAAAAGAGTTTGCAAAATATTCTCAAGAACAAGTAGACAAAATATTCCAAGCAGCAGCTATTGCTGCTAATCAAGCAAGAATACCGCTTGCAAAAATGGCAGTTGAAGAGACTGGCATGGGAGTTGTAGAAGACAAAGTAATAAAAAATCATTATGCAGCAGAATATATATACAATAAATATAAAAATGAAAAAACATGTGGAATAATAGAAGAAGATGAAAATTACGGAATTAAGAAAATAGCTGAACCAATAGGTGTAATCGCAGCAGAAATTCCTACGACAAATCCAACTTCAACAGCAATATTTAAAACATTAATTGCTTTAAAAACTAGAAATGGAATTATAATAAGTCCACATCCAAGAGCAAAAAAATCTACAATAGAAGCTGCAAAAATAGTTTTAGAGGCAGCAGTAAAAGCTGGTGCACCAGAAGGAATAATTGCTTGGATTGATGTACCATCACTAGAGCTTACTAATTTATTGATGCAATCTGCAGACACAATTTTAGCAACAGGAGGACCAGGAATGGTTAAATCTGCTTACTCAAGTGGAAAACCAGCATTAGGAGTTGGAGCAGGCAATACACCAGCAGTTATTGATGAAACAGCAAATATAGTTCTAGCTGTAAACTCAATTATACATTCAAAAACTTTTGACAATGGAATGATATGTGCATCAGAACAATCTGTTATAGTAAGTGAAAAAATTTATGATGAAGTACGAAACGAATTTATCAAAAGAGGATGCTATATATTAAATTCAGAAGAAATAGAAAAAGTTCGTAAAACAATTATAATAAATGGAGCACTAAATGCTAAAATAGTTGGACAAAAAGCACATACTATAGCTTCTTTAGCTGGAATTGAAGTTCCAGAAAATACAAAAATATTAATTGGAGAAGTTGAAAGTGTGGATTTATCAGAAGAATTTGCGCATGAAAAATTATCACCAGTTTTAGCAATGTATAAATCAGTTAGTTTTGAGGATGCAGTTAGCAAAGCATATCAACTAATAGAAGATGGTGGACTTGGACATACATCATCATTATATATAAATACTGTTACTGAAAAAGAAAAAATACAAAAGTTTTATAATACAATGAAAACATGCAGAGTATTAATAAATACTCCATCATCACAAGGAGGAATAGGAGATTTATATAATTTTAAATTAGCTCCATCATTAACACTTGGATGCGGAACTTGGGGAGGAAATTCAGTTTCAGAAAATGTAGGAATTAAACATTTATTAAATATAAAAACAGTAGCAGAGAGGAGAGAAAATATGCTTTGGTTTAGAGCACCTGAAAAGGTATATATAAAGAGAGGCTGCCTTCCAGTAGCTTTAGATGAATTAAAAACAGTAATAAATAAGAAAAAAGTATTTATAGTAACAGATACTTTCCTTTATGAAAATGGGTATACAAAAGTTATAACAGATAAACTAGATGAAATGGGAATAGTGCATGAAACATTTTTCAATGTAGCTCCAGATCCAACACTTTCTTGCGCAAAAGAAGGTACAAAATTAATAAACAGTTTCAAACCAGATTGTATAATAGCTGTTGGTGGAGGTTCTGCAATGGACGCGGCAAAAATTATGTGGGTAATGTATGAACATCCAGAGCTAGATTTTATGGACATGGCTATGAGATTTATGGATATTAGAAAAAGAGTATATACATTTCCTAAGATGGGAGAAAAAGCATATTTTATAGCTGTTCCAACATCAGCTGGTACTGGCTCAGAAGTTACACCATTTGCAGTTATAACAGATGACCAAACAGGAATAAAATATCCATTAGCAGATTACGAATTATTACCAAAAATGGCAATAGTAGATGCTAATATGATGATGAATGCTCCAAAAGGATTAACATCAGCTTCTGGAATAGATGCAGTAACACACGCATTAGAAGCATATGCTTCAATGATGGCAACAGAATATACAGATGGATTAGCAATAGAAGCTCTAAAAAACATTTTTAAATACTTACCAAGAGCGTACGAAAAAGGAGCAGAAGACCCAGAAGCAAGAGAAAAAATGGCAAATGCTGCTACTATGGCAGGTATGGCTTTTGCAAATGCCTTTTTAGGAGTGTGCCACTCAATGGCTCATAAATTGGGAGCTTATCATCACATTCCACATGGAGTAGCAAATGCATTATTAATAGATGAAGTATTAAAATTCAACAGTGAAGAAACTCCAAATAAAATGGGAACATTCCCACAATATGATCATCCACACACATTAAGAAGATATGCAGAAATATCAGAGGCTTTAAATTTGGGTGGAAATACTGATGAAGAAAAATTAGAAAATCTAATTGCAAAAATAGATGAATTAAAAGAACAAATTGGAATTAAGAAAACGATAAAAGAATATGGAGTAAAAGAAGAAGACTTCTTAGCAACATTAGACGAAATGTCAGAAAAAGCATTTGATGATCAATGTACAGCTGCTAATCCAAGATACCCACTAATTAGTGAAATAAAAGAAATGTATATAAGAGCATATTATGGGGGTGAAAGATAATGGAATTTAACTTAAATAATCCAATAGCTGAAAGAAAAACTAAAACAGTATATAGAGATGAAAACAAAACAATAAAACTATTTGTAGAGAATTATTCAAAAGCAGGAATATTAAATGAAGCTCTAATACAGTCTAGAGTAGAAGAAAATACAGACCTACACATATCAAAATTATTAGCAGTAACGAAAATAGAAAACAGATGGGCGCTAGTAACAGAATACATTGAAGGAACACCTTTAGATAAATTAATGGCTGAACATCCAGAAAGAGAAGAGGAATATTTAAATTTCTTTGTAGACATACAATTAGATGTATTATCTAAAAAAGTACATTTATTAAATAGAATAAAAGACAAATATAAAAGACAATTAACAGATGCTACTAATATAGAAAATAACACAAAATATGAACTATTACAAAGATTAGAAGGAATGAAAAACCACGACAAACTATGCCATGGAGACTTTAATCCAAGTAATGTAATAGTAAAAGAAAATGGAGAATACAGTATAATAGATTGGTCACACGCAACACAAGGAAATGCAGCAGCAGATGTAGCAAATACATTCTTAATATTTTCAATTGAAGGAAAAAGCAATTTGGCAGATAAATATGTTAATCTGTACTGTGAAAAAACAGGAGAATACAAAAAAGAAATACAAAGATGGATTCCAATAGTTGCAGCCATTAGAAAAGCAAAAGGAAAAGAAGAAGAGCAAGATTTCTTAAGTCACTGGATAAACATAGTAGACTTTGAATAATATTATTAGAAACGGTTCGATTTGGCTTACTTTTATGTCAAAAGGAACCGTTTGTTTTGACTTATTTATTGTAATATTATGAAAAATTATAAAAATCTATTTATTTTTTTCTACATATTGTATATAATGATAAAAAATTTAAAAGAAGATATGTTTTAAGAAAGAATTCAACCATATTCTTCAAATATTTTAATAGGAGTGAATAGTAAAATGAATTTACCAAATAAATTAACTTTATTTAGAATAATTTTAGTACCAATAATGGTTATAATATCATTCTTTAATATTCCAGGAAGTTTTCTAGGAATTTCAACAACAATGTGGATTTTAGAGATAATATTTATAATTGCATCAATAACAGATAAATTAGATGGACATTTAGCAAGAAAAAACAATCAAATAACAAACTTCGGAAAATTTTTAGACCCAATAGCTGACAAAATACTAGTCGTAGCAACCATGATAATGTTTGTAGAATTTGGAAAATTGCCAGCATGGATACCAATAATAGTAATATTTAGAGAATTTGCAGTATCTGGGTATAGATTGATTGCAGTACAAAGCGAAGGAAAAGTAGTTGCAGCAAATATATGGGGAAAAACAAAAACAGTTACTCAAATGATTGCTATAATATTAATGTTTTTAGATAATAATGCTTATGGAGACCTATTTAAAGGAGGATTAACTGGATTTGCTTTTGCAATGAATCTAGCAACCACATTAATTATGACAATTTCTGTGATAGCAACAATATTTTCTGGTTATGAATATCTAAAAGACGGAAAAGACTTATTAAAAGATTGTTAACCTTAAAAAAAGTTACAAACTGTAAGAACTAAAAGGGGAATGTGAAAAAATGGAATTAGAGCAAGCGAAGAAAGAGATTAAAGAACTACGAGAAAAGTTAGAGTATTATGCAAAATTGTATTATGATTTAGATTCACCAGAAATTAGTGATTATGAGTACGATATGATGATGAATAAATTAAAAGCTTTGGAAAAAGAATTTCCAGAGCTTACTACAATGGATTCTTTAACTCAAAAAGTTGGTGGACATGTAAATGAAGAATTTAAACAAGTAACACATGAAGTACCCTTGCAAAGCTTACAAGATATTTTCAATTTTGATGAATTAAAGGAATTTGATGAAAGAGTAAGAAAAGTAGCTAAAGAAAAAAATGAAGGACTTAAATATGTTGTAGAAACTAAGATAGATGGTCTATCTACAGCATTAAAATATGAGAATGGAGTCTTTGTTCAAGGTGCAACAAGAGGAAACGGATTAATTGGAGAAGATGTTACGAGTAACTTAAAAACAATTAAAAGTATTCCAAAACAACTTAAAGAAAATATAAATATAACAGTTCGAGGAGAAGTTTTTATTGGCACCAAAGAATTTGAAAAAATGAATGAAGAAAGAGAAATTTTAGACCAACCATTGTTTGCAAATGCAAGAAATGCAGCAGCAGGATCACTTCGCCAGTTAGATTCTAAAATTACTGCAACAAGACCATTAGATATATTTATATTTAATGTTCAAAAATATGATGAAAATACTTTTGATGCAGAGAATTCGCACTTTACAGAGCTAAATAAATTATCAGATTTAGGATTTAATGTAGTTCCAGTAAGAACTTTATGTAACACAATAGAAGAAGCAATAGAAGCAATAAAGAAGATAGGTGAAAATAGAGAAAAATTATCTTTTGGGATTGATGGCGCTGTGGTAAAAGTAGATAATTTAAGACTAAGAGAAATTTTAGGAACTACATACAAGGTGCCAAAATGGGCAATAGCATACAAATATCCACCTGAAAAGAAAGAAACTAAACTTATAGATATAGTTTGTCAAGTGGGAAGAACTGGAGCAATCACACCAACTGCAATACTAGAACCAGTTAAAGTTGCAGGTTCTACAATTTCAAGAACAACACTTCATAATGAAGATTTTATAAAAGAAAAAGACTTAATGATAGGTGATACGGTAGTTATACAAAAACAAGGTGATGTAATACCAGAAGTTGTAGACGTGCTAAAAGATAAAAGAACAGGGCAAGAAAAGAAATTTATAATGCCAACAGTTTGCCCAGTATGCGGTGCCCCAGTGGTAAGAGAAGAAGGAGAAGCTGTTGCTAGATGTATAGGAATAGAATGTAGTGCAAAAATATTAAGAAACATTGCTCACTTTGTATCAAAAGAAGGAATGGACATTGATGGCTTGGGAATAAAAATAATAGAACAATTAGTGGAAAAAGGATTAATAAAAAATATAGCAGACATATATACCTTAACTGTAGAAGAAATAGCATCTTTAAAGAAAAATGGGAAAAAATTTGCACAGAACTTAATAAATGCAATTAATGCTAGCAAAAATAATGACCTTTACAAATTGATAACTGCTCTAGGAATAAGGCATATTGGTACAAAATCTGCAAAAGGACTAACCAAAAGGTATAAATCAATTGATGATATAGCAAAAGCAAGTTTTGAAGAATTAAGCATGATAGAAGATGTTGGAAGTATTACGGCAGAAAGTATATACGAGTTCTTCAGACAAGAGCAAACAGTTGACTTAATAAATAAATTAAAAGCAGCAGGAGTAAACACAAGAACTATAGAAAAAGATGAAAATTATGATGAAAGATTTACAGGAAAAACATTTGTATTAACAGGAACACTTGAAAACTATTCAAGAGATCAAGCATCAGAAATAATAGAAAAATTTGGAGGAAAGGTTTCTGGATCTGTATCGAAAAAAACAAACTATGTTTTAGCAGGTGAAGAAGCTGGTTCTAAATTAACAAAAGCACAAGAGTTGGGAATAACTATAATATCAGAGCAAGAATTTAATGAAATGATAAAGCCATGAAACAGACCTGTTTTGTGGTTACAGAATATGGAGAATTATGGACGGACGATATACATTTAATAGAATGAATGAAGAATTAGATAATGGATATACAATATTTTATACGTATGTACGTAATAGATATCAGCTATTTAAAACGGCAGATAATTGCTACACACAGCAACTTTTAACAGAAGACCCCAAAAATCCTTTGCCACGCTTATCTATAATTACACACAAAAGGTTAAAAGAAATATATCCATACATGGAAAATATTGAATATAAAACAGGAACAGCTAATATGCAATAGCCAAAAACCGTTGATGTAGCTACTCTTTAGTGTTGAAAAAATTGTAAATATGTTGTATAATCTTATTATTAATGTTGTAGTAGATAGGAAGGAATAACAGAAAATATGAAAAAAGATGAATTTGTTAAAGAAATTACTAATATAGACGAAGACTTTGCACAATGGTATACAGATATTGTCAGAAAAGCTGAATTAGCAGATTATACAGATACAAAAGGTTGTATAGCAATAAGACCATATGGATACGCTATATGGGAAAATATTCAAAATTATGCAGACAAATTATTTAAAGAATCTGGAGTAAAAAATACATATTTTCCTGTACTAATACCAGAAAGTCTATTACAAAAAGAAAAAGACCATGTAGAAGGATTTGCACCAGAAGTAGCATGGGTAACAGAAGCTGGTGGGGAAAAATTAGAAGAAAAATTATGTATTAGACCAACTTCAGAAACTATAATAACAACAATGTATTCAAAATGGCTAAGCTCATGGAGAGAGTTGCCATTTGT
>CALXBZ010000037.1 GCA_944386665.1 uncultured Clostridia bacterium | reverse complement strand
CCACTAAAATATATTAAAATTTCTTGTCCTTTTTTTAATTCAATATCTTTAATATTTTTTAGCCCAATACTATATAAGTCTGTTCCATTTTCTATTCCCATAGCTAATAAATTATTCTCATTTACTTTTACTACTACTGCTTTTAATGTTGCCTGCATATTATCATTTTCTTGTTCATACTTTTCTCTATATTCCTCTTCAAATCCAAACAAACCTTGTCCTATATTTATTGGGAAATATTTGTTATTCATTATAAAACCATATGTCTCATTGTTTTTGTCTTTAAACCTTATAGAATATCCTCCAAAACTAGAACTCCATTCTATATCTACAAACTCTAACTGAATCTTTGGGAAATTTTTCTCTAAATAACTTGTTGCAGATATTCGTGCTATTTGTTTTGGAATTATACCACTAATCCATAAAACTAAAATAATCATTAAAATTACTACTATCGTTATTAAAATTATTCTTTTTTTATTCATAATTTTACCTCCAAAATTGCTATTTTTATTATAATATCATAAAAAGAAAAATTACTCTACACTTTCGTATAAAGTAATTAATAATTATATTATAAAGAGTTTATTAGCTCATCATATTTATTGGATAATTCCTTATTACTAAAAGCTATATTCTCTCCTTGTATCTCCCAAGTATCTTGATTTTCAGATAATAGATTTAAAACTTCTTCAGAAGTATTTAATATTTCTATTATTTCATCTATTGAATTTTCAACTGTATTATCTTTTGGTATTGAATCCATATCTCCTACAAATTCTTTTTTATATAAATCAATATAATAACTATCTAGTCCTTTATTATTAATATATGACATTGCTTTATCTTCGGTTAAAAATTCTGTATACTTTGTTTTACAATCTTCTAGAATTGTTCTTGTTGTTGTAATGTAGTTTTTAGACTCTGTAAAATTTTTTCCATCACTTTGATAATTTTCTACTGTTAATAATGTTGTTAATTTTTCATCATTTAATATTTCTGCAATTTGTATAATGTTGTTAAAATTTTCTCTTAAATATGATTTACAAGAGTTTTCTACAATTGCATAATCTCCTGTTGTTACAGTTCTATTTAGTCTGTCATTGATTGCATCCATATCAATATTTTCTGCATTTGATAATTGGTTTAAATCAATTATCTCTTTTTTTAATTTTCCTTCTTGTATCATATCATTCAATACAAAATAACCTATTACTGCAATTGCTATTACTATTACAATAAGAATTGCAATTAAAATTTTCTTTTTCATGAAAAATCCTCCCTTTAATTATTTTCATTCTAATTATATCATATAAGAGGAAGGAATTCTACATTGTACTTAAAAATTTCTATTTTGCCTTGTGTATTAAGAAATTGTATTTGTTTGCGTGTCTTAGTTCATCTGTCATTATAGACATAAGTAAAGTATAACTATTGCCACTTGGCATTGTCCCCATTATTTTTCTATATTTTACAACGGCATCTAATTCTCCAAATAAAGCTTTTTCTAAATTTGATTTATAATCCATATTGCTACTTGATTCGTTTGTTAAAGTATCTGCTGGTATTATTTGTCCAGTAAATTCATAATATAGTCTTCTTAAAATTTGATTATGTTTTCTTTCATCATCTCTAATACTTCTTATTATGTTTTTTTCTTTTTCTGATGGTGCTTGTTTTATTAACATATCATAAAATAGTTCGTCTTCTTTTTCATTTCCTACAGACTGTTTTATTAATCCTATTGCTTGATTTAACGTAATAATTTCTTCACTTATTGCTTGTGGCTCACTACTTCTATAATTTGGTTCACTAAAACCATTGTATGGATTATACATATTATAATAATCTTGATACATTTTTATCACCTCTTATAATTATAATATGCAATTATGAAAATTTTGTTTATTTAATTTTTAGTGATTTTATTATCCTGTTTTATAGTAAAAATGAAGATAAAAGTACTTCTAACAAAAACTTTTATAATAGTATAGGAGCAAATAATTATTGAAAAAATCTAGAATTATTTAATTGTTTTATATAAATCAATATAGCATTTAGCTTATTAAATTGTATTTTAGGCAATATGGAACAACCTCATTTTTCAAAGTATTTGATAATATATCAGTACCATCTTCTGATGTGTACCATTTAAATTTTTCAATTTCTTCTGAAAGAGTAAGTTCTCCTTGTAATTCTCCATTATATTTAAACACGTAAAAATGAATAGGAGTTTTGCCATCACTAGTTGCAATTTCATCAAATTCCAATATTAACTCGAATAAATTATTTTCAAAAATAGCTTTATTTCCAAGCTCTTCGTGGCATTCTCTAATAGCTGCTTCTAATACACTTTCTCCTTCTTCAACTTTTCCTCCTATCATTTGATATGTTGGTCTTTTTCGTGGTTTGTCTATTAATAGTTTCTTGTCTTTTAAAAATATTGTTCCTACAACTTTCATTTTTTAATCTCCTTTACAAATTACTCGTATAATAATAAATTTAATTTGATAAATAACAATCTTTCACATGGTCATTTACAATTCCAATTGCTTGCATATAAGCATATATAATTGTACTTCCCACAAACTTAAATCCTCTTTTCTTTAAGTCTTTACTAATTCGATCAGAAATAGATGTGCTTGTTTGTATTTCACTTTCAGAATTAAAGTGATTATTAATTGTTTTATTATTAACGTATGACCATATAAATGAATCAAAGCTTCCAAATTCTTTTTGTATTTCCATAAAATGTTGTGCATTAGTTATTGCTGATTTAATTTTGAGTTTGTTACGAATAATGTTTTTATTGTTCATTAATTCTTCAATTTTGGCATCATTATATAGAGCTACTTTTTTGTAATCGAAATTATCAAATGCTTCTCTAAAAGCTTGTCTTTTATTTAATATTGTTAGCCAAGATAGACCAGCTTGCATGCCTTCTAGTATAAGCATTTCAAATAATTTATTATCATCATGAACAGGTCTTCCCCATTCATTATCATGATAATCCTTATATAAATCTGTGGTTGCCCAATAACATCTTCTTATATTGTCTTTTTCCATAAGAATTCCTCTTTTTATATGATTTTCTCCAATATATCATAAATAACAAAAACATACAATAATAATTGTATGTTTTGTTATTTAGACTATGGTATTTTGTTTCTATATATTATTGAAGCTTTAAATATAATATATTTTTACATTGCTTGCTTATATAAGTTAATAAAATCTTCTTTAGAAACTTCTCTTGGGTTTCCTGGTTTACAAGGATCTTGCATAGCTTTATCAGCAAGCATTTCAAAATCTTCCTCTTTTGCTCCAACGTCTTTTACTGTTTGAGTAATTCCAACTGATTTTGAAAGTTCTGAAATCATCCATACAAAAGTGTTTACTACATCTTGATCATTTAAGTGTGCTGCATCAGGTCTTCCAATTTCGCATAAAATTTCTCTGAATCTTTGTGCTGTTGCAGAATCTGCACCATTAAATCTCATAACTGTTGGAAGTAAAATTGCATTT
Source organism: uncultured Clostridia bacterium (assembly GCA_944386665.1). Lineage (GTDB taxonomy): Bacteria > Bacillota > Clostridia > TANB77 > CAG-508 > CAG-245. The sequence goes on along the minus strand of CALXBZ010000037.1, from coordinate 7,791 downwards.
GCTATTCCATGTGGTGTATCATATACAGCACCTAATTGGTGTGCCATAGAATGTACAATTCCTAATCCTACATTTGAGAATCCCATTCCTGCAATATATTGAGCTAATCCCATCATTTCAATAGCTCTTTCATCTTTTTCATTTACTGCAGATGGTAAGTATCTAAATATTAGTTTTATAGCTTGCATATGGAACATATCTGACATAGTATTATGTGCTTTTGTAATATATCCTTCCACAGCATGTGTCAAAGCATCCATTCCTGTTGCTGACGCAATTGATTTTGGCATTGAAGCCATTAAATCAGAATCTACAATTGCTAAAATTGGAATATCGTTTGGATCTACACATACCATTTTTATTTCTCTATCTTCATCTGTAATTACATAATTTATTGTTACTTCTGCTGCTGTTCCTGAAGTTGTAGGCAATGCAATTACTGGCAATCCTTTATTTTTTGTATTAGATAATCCATTTAGAGATACAATATCTGCTCTGTCAGGGTTTGTCATAACTATAGATATACCTTTTGCTGTATCTATACTAGAACCTCCACCAACAGCAACTATGACATCAGCTTTTGCACGTTTGCATGCATCCACTCCGTCTAATACATTCTTTATTATAGGATTTGGCTTTATTTCTGAATATACTTTATATGATATTTTTGCATTATCTAGTACTTCTGTAACTTTTGCTGTAACTCCGCATTCAAGTAATGCTTTATCTGTTACAATTAATACCTTTTTAAATCCTCTTTTTTTAATTTCTTCTGGTAGTTCTTCTCTTGCTCCTTTTCCAAAATATGATGTCTCATTCAAAACGAATTTATTTACTGACATAATTTTTCTCTCCTTCTTTTGATTAAATTTTCTTTTTTATATATATAATTTTTTTTATTTACAATATTTTATGTAAAAAATCGTTATAAAAATATTATACGTTTTTGTTTTTATACATTTTTATAATATCTTTAAAACTAATTTTAGTTCCATAATTAATTATCGCTTGCGAATATATTTTTATAGCTATTTGTGCAACAATTAATATTGTAGCCAATAAAATTATAATAGATATTATCACATCTTTTACAGTTGCAATTCCCATCATTATTCTAAATGGCATGCAGAATGGTGATGATATTGGAAATAGTGAAGCAAATAAGTTTAAACTACTTGTAGGGTTCATCATTGTAAAATAAGATAAGTAAAATCCTATAACTGCAAGTAAGGCTACTGGTTGATTTGCTGCATTTATATCTTCTGGCTTACTTACAGTTGACCCTGTTAATGCATACAATAAACTATATTCTGCATATCCTAATATAAAATATATAATAGTTATAATTCCCAAATATAGCGTGATGTTTGACATGTCTAATACAGAATTTAATAGTTCTGGATCTAAAAATGCTTTTGCACTAATTAATGCAGTTCCAATAATTAATATCATTTGTAATAGTCCTACAATTCCTATTCCTATTGTTTTTCCTAGTACTATTGTTCTAGGACTTGTTGATGTCACTAATGTTTCCATTATTTTTGATGTTTTTTCTGTTGTTATTGAACTTGATACTTGGTATGCACAAAAGTATATTGCATAAAACAATACAATTGACAATAGCATCATTGTAAATATATTTCCATTTGCTTTTTCATCGGCTGTTTGTTCTAGATTAAATACAAAATTTGGTGTAATTGATTCTAGCTCAGCTTCTGTTAGTCCCAATTTATTAATTTGAATATTAGTATATAATGTGTTTATAGATTTTATTAGGTCCTCTGGAACTCCATTCATCATTGTAGTATCTTCTACTATGTATCTTATTTTTATATCATTTTCTTGTTTCTCTACTATTATGGCCGCATCTATTTCTGACTTTTCTATTTTAGCTTTAATTTCATCAAAAGTTGCTTTTCCTAGTTCAATATCATATCCCAAATCTGCTTGTTGTATTATTTCTAAATTTCCTTCAAATATATTTTCATCATCTACTATTAAGAGTTTGCTTTCTTGCTCTCCACCTGTAATGTTTTTTATAATGTTTGGAATATTAAAACCAATCACAATTAATATTAAAATTATTAGAGTTGAAATTATAAATGATTTTCTTTTTACCATATCTTTCATGGTAAATTTCATTACAGTTATTATATCTCTCATACTATTCCCCCACCTTTTCTATAAAAATATCGTTTAAAGTAGGTTTCATTATTTCAAATTTGTCTACTTTAATTCCTACATTTATAATTTTATTTAGAAGTTTATGAGCTTGCTCTTCATCTGTTATTTTTAGCATATAATTATTATTAGCTTCGTTTTCTATTTCTAAATCAAATTCCTTAATATAAGTTTTTATGTCATTATCAACATTAATCTTTACTCTATTTGATGGGTATTGTTTTTTTATTTCTTTTAAATTTCCTTGTAATACTGTTTTACCTTTATTTAATATTAATATATCAGAACAAAATTCTTCTATTGTTGACATTTGATGGGCAGACATTATTACATATTTACCATTTTTTACTAGGTTAATTATTATGTTTTTTAATATTTCTGTATTTACTGGATCTAATCCACTAAAAGGCTCATCTAGTACTACTAATTCAGGATTATGTATTATAGCAGTCATAAATTGTATTTTTTGCTGATTTCCTTTTGATAATTTTTCTGCGTTAAGTTGTAAATATCCTTCTACTTTTAATTCTTTCGCCCATTTATTAATTTCAATAAGAGCTTCATCTTTTTTCATTCCTTTTAGTTCAGCAAAATACATTAGTTGATCCAATATTTTAGTTTTTGGATATATTCCTCTTTCTTCTGGTAAATACCCAAAATTTACGTTTTTTCTATCTACTGTTTTTCCTTTCCAAGTAATTTCACCACTACCTTTTTTTATAATGCCAAGTAGCATTCTGATTGTAGTTGTTTTTCCTGCACCATTTGTTCCAAGTAGTCCAAATACTCCTGGTTTTTCTAAGCTGAAAGAAATATTATCCACTACTTTTTTCTCTCCAAATGATTTTGATACATCTTTTAATACCAAACTCATATTTTCCTCCTTTATTTTATCATTTAATTTTTTGCTTTTTATAGAATATTTTTTCTTTAGTTAACCCAATTGTGTTTATTCAAATAAAGTATGACCATCTTCTTAAGAATGCCATACTTTCAATATTATCGTTCTGCAGCCATCTCTTCTTCTAAAGCTTCTTTTAATTCACATAAACTTTTACATTCTACAGAATTTAGCCCTATATCTGATGTTTCTAAGTTTGTAATTCTTCCTTGCACATCATTATTAATGCAGAATTTTTTATCTCTTGCTCTTCCATCTCTTAATGCCTCTACCGAACTTTTATAAAATCCTTTTTGCTTTGATGAATATATTAATTCTGGCATACAACTTATACTTCTTCCTCTTACATAAACTTCTACAACTTCGCCAGCACTTTCTACAGTACTCAAAGTATTTTCTAAGCCATCATAAGTTGCATCATGTTCCTTAACACCTATTGGCCTACCAAATCCATTCCTTCTTAAGAATGCATTTCTTTCAAATATTGATAGTAGGCTTTCCATTCTTGATGTTGCCATAACTCTATAAGTAACATCATAATCTTTCCATTGTTGAGCTGTTTCAAATATTCTAGTGTTCTTCATTGTGCCATCAAAGATGAAATTCAATCCATTATCTGATGCATATTTCATTATCTTAGGTGTTATTGGTCCACTACCCATGGCAGTTAATATTGTAGAAAATTCTGGGCATTCTGCCATAATTTCATCATATCTAGGATAAAACTTTCTAAACTGATCATCATCTATTAAATAAAAACTTCTATTTGTTAATATTCCTTCTCTATTAGTAAAATTTACTAATCCTGATTTTCCTGCACCTGTTTGTCCTCCAAGAACGATAGCAATTCTATCGCGAACAGAAAACTCTTTATGTTCTCCAAAAGTTACAATAAAACTTTTAACATACATTTCTTGGAATTTTCTAAATTTTTCCAAATCCAGATTAATTTTTTTATTTTCACCATTAAAATAATTTATATATTCCTTACTATAAAATATTTCGTCAGTTGGAACATCTATCATGTATTTTTGTTTTGCTTCTTCTAAATTCATCTTTTATTCCCCTATTTGTAATTAATTGTCATTTATTTCTTCCACTAGCTTTTTCAATTGTTCTTCTTCATATATATCTTTAGGTCTTAAATTATTTAATAGTCTTTCTAATCTTTGTGTCGAATCTTTGTTTAATTTTTGCTTTTCAGTTTCACGATATTTACTAATTATATCTGAAGGTTTCTCTTTGCTGTCTTTTGAGCTAAAAACTCTTATTGGGGTTGTCATGTCTTCCCCTCTTATAAATATTTCTATTATTATGTTAGAGTTTTCTTTTTCTATTGTCTTTATTGTTTCTAGCATTCCGTCAAACGTAGCATTGTGTGTTTTTACATTGGTAAATCTTCCATACCCGCTTAAATTAATTTGCTCATCGTTTCTTTCAAATGCTGTTAATAAACTCTCTGTTTTAGGAACGGCCATGACCCTGACTATTTTGTTAAAATAATCTGGCATAGCTTTCATTGTTTCAAATGCTTCTATGTTTCGCATTGTTCCTTCAAATATAAAGCTATACTTCTGTTCTATTGCATACTTTATAATTTCTTTTACAATTTGACCTGTTGCTTTTGCAGTTATATCTGTATAGATTGTTGGATATTTATTTAATATTGTTTCTGCATTTGGATATAGTGCTCTATATACGTCAACATCAATTAATGCTGCATTTATATTTTCTTTTAACAATTCTTTTTCAGAATAAACATCTATTCCGCCTTTGCCAGACCCTGTTTGTCCTCCTACAAAAACTGCTGTTGGATTGTCGCTAATTGTGCATCCATAAAAAGTAATCCACTTGCATCTTTCAAACAATGTATTATACTCTTCTTCTGTTAGTGCAAAATCTCTTTTTATTTTTTCTAATTCTTCACTTGAATATTCCATATATTAACTCCTTTTTACATCTTTTGAGTATACGTTTAATATTTTATTTATAACATCCCAATTACCTAAATACATTTGTCTTCTTTCTTCTAACAGCTGTTCTACTTCTTCTTTATTTCCGCTGTTCATTGTATTTGCAATTTTAGTTGACATTATTTCTATTGCTATATCTAATTTTACATTTTCGTTCATAAATTTATCCTCCACATATTGCTTATTTTATCACATTCCATTTTAATTGTATATAGTTTATTGACTAATTTTATAATTATTGTTAATATATAATTACTTATTGTACGTTTTGGGACAGTCCCCAAACGTACAAACTGTCCCTGAATGGACATTATTACAATAATGGTTTATAGGCAGCCCAGAGGAAAAAACCTAAATTTCATTGTGAGGACTATTTGAATGATTAATACTGATGGAAATCCAGAATTTCTTAATTCTTTCTTAGATTATACAGCCACAATATTAAATAAATCACCTAATACGGTTAAGGAATATAATTATGATCTTAATAGATTTTTAAAATACCTTATGTATCATCTAAAACTTACTGACAAGAAAAATTTAGATGAAATTTGTATTCATGGGCTTACTCTAGAAAATATGAATAAGGTAACTCTAGATGACATACATTCATACTTATTTTATTTAACTAATACTTTTCAAAGCAAACCAGCTACTAGAGCTAGAAAAGCTGCTAGTATTAGGGTATTTTTTAAGTATTTGTCACAGAAAGGATTAATAGATCAAAATCCTGCTATGAACCTTGAAACTCCTAAACTTGGAAAAAGAATTCCCAAGTATTTATCTTTGGATGATAGTAAAAAACTATTAGCAGTAGCTGATAGTGATGATGATAGAAATAAAGAAAGGGATTATGCCATATTAACTTTATTTTTGAATTGTGGTATACGTCTATCAGAATTAGTTGGAATAAATATTAAGGATATAGATTTTTCTGAAAACAAATTAAATGTAATTGGTAAAGGTAATAAAGAGCGAACTATATACTTAAATAAAGCATGTCTAAATGCATTAAATACATACTTATCCATTAGACCTAAAACCGGTATAAAAAAAGGTTCTGAAGACGCTTTATTTCTAAGTGAACGTTTAGAACGAATCAGTAATAGAACTGTTCAATATGCTGTAAAACAAGAATTGAGAAAAGCTGGACTAGATACTACTAAGTATTCTGTTCATAAATTAAGACATACTGCTGCAACATTAATGTATAAATACGGTAATGTTGATATAAGAGCTCTGCAAGAATTATTGGGACATGAAAGTATATCTACAACAGAAATTTATACCCATGTTGATAATGAACAGATAAGAAATGCGGTAGAAGATAACCCATTAGCTAATTTATAAAAAATAAATTTTTTATTACTTATAATTATAAAAATATAATCCTATGACCAAAGTCATAAGATTATATTTTTTATATCTATTTTATTAATTGTTGTGTTTCTTTTGCAATCATTAGTTCTTCATTAGTTGGTACAACCCAAACTTCAACTTTAGAATTTTTAGTTGATATTCTTCCTTCATCTCTAAATTCATGATTTTTTGCTTCATCAATTTCAACACCAAAACATTTTAAATTTTCACATATTTTCTTTCTTGCATTAAATTGGTTTTCTCCAATTCCTGCTGTAAAAGCAATTGCATCAAGTCCACCAAGAGAAACGATGTACTGTGCTATATATTGAGCAACTTTATATGCATAAGTATCTATTGCAAGTTCAGCTCTTTTATTTCCATTAGCAGCTTCTGCCTCAATATCTCTAAAGTCAGCTGAAACTCCAGATAATCCTAAAACTCCAGATTCTTTATTTAACATTAATTCCATTTCGTCTGGTGTTAAATTTTCCTTTTTCATTATATATGTAACTACTGATGGATCCAAATCTCCAGATCTAGCACACATTGGAATACCTCCAAGCGGCGTTAATCCCATTGTAGTGTCTACGCTTTTACCACCTTTAACAGCACATAAACTTGCTCCTTGTCCTAAGTGACATACTATAGTTTTTAAATCTTCTACTGGTTTGCCAAGAAGTTCTGCAATTCTTTGTGATACGTATTTATGAGATGTTCCATGTGCTCCATATTTTCTTATTTTATAGTCTGTATAATATTTATATGGAATAGGATACATGTATCTTTCTTCTGGTATTGTTTGGTGGAATACTGTATCAAAAACTACTACATTTGTTTTACCTGGCATTGACTCCATTGCAGCTCTAATACCTGTTATTGCAGATTTATTATGAACAGGTGCTAATGTTGCACATTCATCTATTTTTCTAATTACATCTTCATCTACAACTACTGATGACTTAAATAAATCAGCACCTTGTACTACTCTATGTCCAATTCCGTCTATTTCGTCTAAGCTTTTTATTGTATTGTATTTTTTATCTAACAATAATTCTGTCATAAAATCTATGGCTTCTTTATGTGTTTTAACTGGATGATCAAATTTTATTTTTTCTCCATTTACTTTATGAGTCACAAAAGATTTTTCTCCTATTCTTTCATAAGTTCCTTTTGCCATTACTTCTTCATTATCCATATTTATCAATTGATACTTTAAAGATGAACTACCACAATTTAATACTAATATTTTCATTTTTAATTTTCCTTTCTATTTTACTTTTATAAAATTTATATTGCTTCAAAGAACATTATTAATGTTTCTTTGTAATCAATGCATCTTATTTTACTAAGTTTAGAGTTTCTCTTGCAATCATT
>CALXBZ010000036.1 GCA_944386665.1 uncultured Clostridia bacterium | reverse complement strand
AAAGCCGGTGCTGCATATATTCCTATTGATCCAGAATATCCAGAAGATCGTATAAAATATATTTTGTCAAATAGCAATTGTAATGCTCTTATTACTTTAAATAAACTTTCAGAAAAAATAAGTATGTTAGACTTTAATGGGCATCTAGTTTTATCGGATCTTTCTAATGAAAATCTATATAATCTTGAAAATACAAATATTAATAATACTATTAGCCAAAGTGATTTATCTTATATAATATTTACATCGGGCTCTACGGGTCTTCCTAAAGGTGTTCTTCTAACTCATAAGAATTTAAATAACTTTATAAACTCTATGATAAAAAATATAAAATACTTGCATGACGGAATATATCATTCTATTATTTCAATAACGACTATGTCTTTTGATATATTTGTCTTTGAAACCATTGTTTCACTATGTAGGGGATTGAAACTCTTTATTACAGATGATTATCAACAAAAAATCACAAGTAAAATTGAAAGGTTAATTGCTGATAATAAAATAGAAATAATTCAAACTACACCAAGCATTATGAATTTTCATATAGACAATTCTATAATTAATGGCTTTAGTAATTTAAAATATATAATGTTAGCTGGAGAGCAGTTACCTAGAGCTTTAGTAAATAAGATATTGTCTAAAAATCCTAATTGTACAATCTATAACGGCTATGGTCCTTCGGAGACAACTATTTTCTCCACTGTGGCAGATGTAACAAATTTAAGCTCAATTACTATTGGCAGTCCAATAGACAATACTCAAATTTATATACTTGACAATAATTATTCATTATTACCTACTAATACAATTGGAGAAATATATATTGCAGGTGACGGTGTTGGAAATGGTTATATGAATAGATCTGACCTAACTTTGGAGAGATATTTAGATAACCCTTTTATCCCTAATACAATTATGTACAAGTCTGGCGACATTGGTTTTTGGCAAGAAGATGGTACTATTATTTGCAAAGGAAGAGTAGATAATCAAGTAAAGCTTAGAGGCTTACGTATAGAATTAGGTGAAATAGAAAATTGCATTGTCTCTTATGATGTTTCGGCAAAAATAAATGCATCAGTAATCATAAAAGAAATAAATTCAATACAATTTCTTATTGCTTTTATCTCTTCATCTAAAAAAATAGATGTTTCTGAAATTCGTGAATTTCTTGGAAACAAACTCCCTACTTATATGATTCCATCATATTTTGTATTTTTAGATGAATTACCATTAACTCCTAATGGTAAAGTAAATAAAAAAATATTGCAAAACTATGAGATTGATACATCTACTTCTGCAGCTACTTATTCTCAGCCAAGAAATAAGACAGAAGAACTTATTATCTCTTCTATACAAAAAAAATTAGGAACTATAAACTTTGGAATTGATGATAATATTTTCGATTACGGAGCTGACTCTTTGTCAATAATCAATATATTGACTGATCTTTTCCAATATAAAATATCTTTAAAAGTATATGATTTCTATAAACACCCTACTGTTAGAGACTTATATGATAAAGTTTTGTCTTCTTCAATTGGACAATCTAGCATAGATATTGATAAACTTTTGCATATAAATTCTGTTATATCTTCATTCTCAACAGATTCTAATAGTCAAAAGGATAATTCTAAGAAATCTATTATTCTTACGGGTTCAACAGGTTTTCTTGGAATACATATACTTGCAGAATTATTAGATAATACAAATCTTATAAACAAAATTTACTGTTTTATTAGGCCAAAAAATCAACAGAATATTAATGATAGGTTAAAGAATGCTCTACATTTCTATTTTGGCAATAAATACGATGCATTAATTCAAGAGCATGTTGTTTGTATTAATTCTGATATAACAAAAGATTCTCTTGATTTGTCTTTAGAAGACTATAACGCATTAAAAAATAATGCAGATTTAGTTATTCATTGTGCAGCCAATGTAAAACATTATGGTGATTATTCTCTATTTGAGTCTGTAAACATAGAAGGTACAAAAAGAATTATTAATTTATGTAAATCATTAGATATTCCTTTACATTATATATCTACCATGACTATATCTGGTAATTATCTATTGGAACAGAACTTAGACAATATATTATTTGATGAAAAATCATTCTATGTAAATCAAGATTTTTCTGACAATGTATATTCAAAGAGCAAATTGCTTACTGAAGCTCTAATTGTTGAAGCTATAGAAAACGGATTAACAGCTACTATATATAGAGTTGGTGATTTATCAAGTCGCTATTCTGATGGGCACTTTCAAAGTAATATAAATGAAAATGCTATTTACACTAGATTAAAGTCAATACTAGAAATCGGTGCTATTCCAGATACCATTTTAAATAATCCGTTAGAATTTACTCCTGTAGATTATGCAAGTAAAGCAATAGTTGATATTATATGGTCAAGCAATAGTAAAAATAGAATATATAATATATATAATCCTAATATGATTTCTACTCAAGACTTATTATGCTATTTAAAGGACTTAAATTATTCTATTAAAGTAATTACTCAAGATGACTTTATCAATTTAGTTAAGTCAATTTCAAAAAATGTAAATAGTCAATCTCAAATTAGTGGAATAATTAATGACTTTACAAAAAACGATGATTTAATATATAATCATATCATTCGTACTGATAATCATATTAGTTGTGATTATTTAGCAAATTTAGGATTTAAATGGCCAATTTTAGATTTTGAATATTTTTCTAAATTAGTTAAATATATGCAAAAAGTTGGCTTTATAAAATGATGAAAGAAGGACATTTAAATGATAAAAAAACTGAAGCAAAAATTTTATAATTTAAAAATTTCAACTAGACTTATATTATATTTTTTAATAATATTTTCACTATTTTCAGTATTATTATATAATATAATCCCAGTAATCCTTAATTATCCTCCTGGAGCGATAAATTCCGCTTTTGACAAAGAAGTATCTACTCTTTATTATGGATATCAGTTTTTAATAGTTGTTCTTAGTATAGCTATATTCTTTACATCTTATTTAAAGATATCTTTGCGTAAAGTAGATCATTGGTGGAAAACACGAAATGAAGATTTAGAAGAAATTGCAATTGTTAGAAAAAAGGCTCTTACTTTTCCATATTCCCTATATATATCTATGGAAATTTTCCCTACAATAATAGTGCTACTAACTTTGATGCTTACTGGTAGTCATCCTTCTATTTTATTATTTAAAATTGGAACAATTATATTTAGCTTTTCTACTTTTATAGCATCTTTCTTCTTAATTTTTACTAATCAAACGCTTTACCCTTTATTAGTAGAAACATCTAAGTTTTGCGATACTGATATTAATAGTAAAGATGCAAAATCATTAAGAACAAAGCTCATATTTCAGTTGTTCCCTACCTCTTTAGTTATTGCACTTATATTGTCGCTTGCTGGATATTATAGGCTAACTGTTGAAAAAGGAAGTCTTTTACATGATTACTATATGTCTTCATTAAAATCAGAAATTAATACAATAGCAAAAGATCCTTCTATTGACAATATTAATAAAATACTAGCTCCTTATTACAGCGAAGATTCAACCTTTTGTTTTATTGAAAATCCTGATGGAACAATAGAAACAAGTAATGGAACAACTTTAGGGCACTTTTTTATAAAGTATATGCATGATTTAGCAGAACAGCATAATAACACTGTATATGAAACCTATACTATAGATTCACAAGCAGTTATACAAAAAATTACATATCAAGGTGAAATTTACACTGTCGGTATTTATTATGAAATCGCTTCTTTTGGCAGTTTCTTACTATTATTTGGAGTAGCTTTAATATTGTTCCTATTTGCTTTATTTACAATATGGTACGTTGCTTCTTCTTTAGTTTTAAATATTAAAAGCATTTCTGAGGGTTTACGAAACATTGCTGATAATGATATCTCTTCTAATATGAAACTACCAGTTACTTCAGATGATGAACTAGGAGAAGTTGAAAAGGAAGTTAATCTTGTTCAGCATTTGAATACACAGTACATTACACAAATTCAAGACAGCCAAAATATGCTTATGGAAAAAGAACGTTTAGCTTCACTAGGACAACTAATCGGAGGAATATCTCACAATTTAAAAACTCCTATTATGTCAATATCTGGAGCTGCAGAAGGCTTAACAGATTTAATTAACGAATATGATGCTTCTATTGGTGACTCAGAAGTAACAGCCGAAGATCATCATGCAATTGCAAATGATATGAAAGAATGGATTGAAAAAATACATTCATATACAGCTTATATGTCAGATATTATAACTGCAGTTAAAGGTCAGGCTGTAAATCTTTCTGAAAATGAAAATGATGAGTTTTCTATAAAAGAATTACTAAACAGAGTTAATATTCTAATGAAACATGAAATAAAAAATGCATCGTTAACATTAAATACAAAAATTGAAGTTCCTAGTTCAGTTACTCTACATGGTGATATAAACAGTCTTGTACAAGTTATAAACAATTTAGTAACAAACGCAATTCAATCTTACAATGGTCAAAAAAACAATACCATAGAGTTAGCAGCAAAAGGTGGAAACAATAACATAATAATTTCAGTAGCAGACCATGGTTGTGGAATGACTCCAGAAATCCAAGAAAAATTATTTAAAACCATGATTACCACTAAAGGAAAAAATGGAACAGGTTTAGGAATGTTTATGTCTTATTCAACAATTAAAGGTCAATTTAATGGAGATATTACATTTACTTCAGAAGTTGGTAAAGGAACAACATTCAATATAATTATTCCTTTACCTAAAAGTTAATAATTAATTTAATCTTAACTACAATATCAAAAGTGAGAAAGTATTTACCTACAAAATGTATATTTTCTCACTTTATTATTGCATTTTGGTACTTTTATTATTATAATATCATCATAAAGATAAAATATTTATATAATCAGATTTGTGGCTTTAGGAAGGAATAATTAATTATGAGAAAAAACATGGTAAATCACGAATCAAACGGATACAAAATAATTGTTGTTGATGACGAGCAAGGTATTGTTGATTCTTTATCTATTTTTTTAAAACGTTCTGGATATGACTTTACTGGGCTTACTAATCCATTAGAAGCAATAGAACGTGTAAAGTTTGAGCATTTTGATATGATGATTCTTGACTTTATGATGGATCCAATTCATGGTGATGAAGTTGTTGAGGAAATTAGGAAGTTTAATAAAGAATTATACATTCTTTTATTAACAGGACATAAAGATTTAGCTCCTCCACTTGATACAATAAAAAGACTCGATATACAAGGATACTGTGAAAAAAGCGATAAATTTGATCAATTATTATTATTAATAGAATCTGGTATTAAGTCTATTGAGCAAATGCATACAATTAAACAGATAAATGAAGAATTACACGAAAAAAATGAAGAATTAGAAAAAGCTTATTTAGATACAATTGGAATACTTAGACAGACCGTTGAAGCAAAAGATCCTTATACTCGTGGGCATTCTGATAGAGTTTCTGAATACTCTGTTCTAATTGGTAAAAAATTAGGACTAGATGAAAATACACTACATACTTTAAAAATAGGTGGTCTTTTCCATGATATTGGAAAAATTGGCATTCCTGATAGTATATTATTAAAAGAATCCAAATTAGACGATGAAGAATATTCACAAATAAAAAACCATCCTATGATTGGTGTTCATATGTTAGGAGATGCTACTATCTTTAAAGATATTATCCCTATGGTGAAACATCATCATGAAAGATTTGATGGTAAAGGCTATCCAAATCAATTGTCTGGCAAAGATATTCCTTATATTGCAAGAATTGCTGCTGTAGCAGATACATTCGATGCAATGACTTCTAAAAGATCGTACAGAGATGCATTACCTTTAGATATAGTAAAGTCTGAACTAGAAAAATGTTCTGGCACTCAGTTTGACCCAGCCATTGCAAATGTATTTCTTGGAATATTAAATACTGAATATAATTTGATTCTTGAAATCCAAGAAAAATATAAATAATGTTCGTTTTGGGACTGTCCCAAAACGAACATTTTATTTCACTTTCATAGTTAATTTAACCTTTTGTCTTTCTCTATCAATTTCTATAACCTTTACTTTTACAATATCTCCAACAGAAACAATTTCAGAAGGATTTCTAACAAAACTTTCACTCATTTCTGAAATGTGCACAAGTCCATCATGTTTAACTCCTACATCTACAAAAGCTCCAAAATCTGTAACATTCCTTATAGTTCCAGTTAAAAGCATGCCTTCTTTTAAATCCTCAAACTTCAATACATCAGATCTCAAAATAGGCTTTGGCATATCTTCTCTTGGATCCCTGCCTGGTTTCATTAATTCATTAATAATATCTTTTAATGTTGGTTCTCCAATATTCAGCTCATCTGCAAGCTTTTTCACAGTATTTCCATTGTTTATTTCAGATAATTTAATTTTTATTTTTAATAAGTTCTCTTTATTTAATAAATCCTCTACTTCATATCCAATTGTTTTTAATAATTCCTTTGCAACTTCATAACTTTCAGGATGTACTCCAGTAATTTCTAATGGATTTTTTCCACCTGGAACCCTTATAAAACCCGCACACTGCTCATACGCAACTTTGCCTAATTTGGCTACTTTCAATAGTTCTTTTCTCTCTTTTATTTTTCCATTTTCTTCCCTATATTTCACAATATTTTTTGCTATTCCACTGTTTATTCCCGATACATATGACAAAAGTGATGGTGTCGCTGTATTTATGTCAACGCCTACACTATTTACAGCATCTTCTACAACACCTGTTAAACTTTCTTCTAAATTTTTTTGGTTTACATCATGCTGATATTGTCCAACCCCTATTGCTTTTGGATCAATTTTTACAAGTTCGGCTAATGGGTCCTGAAGTCTTCTTGCTATTGATATTGCTCCTCTTAAAGAAACATTTATGTTTGGATATTCTTCAGTTGCTAATTTTGAAGCAGAATATACAGATGCCCCAGCTTCTGAAACGATTACATAAGCTAATTCTTTGTTATATTTCTCTTTTATTTCCTGTATAAGCTCTGCAACAAATTGCTCTGATTCTCTAGATGCTGTTCCATTTCCTATTGCAAACATATCTACATTATCTTTTAAAATCAATCTTGTTAACTCTTTTTTAGCTCCTTCAACATCATTTTGAGGTTCTGTTGGATATACCGTAGTTGTATCTAATACTTTTCCAGTTTCGTCAATTACAGCAATTTTACAGCCAGTTCTATATGCTGGGTCAAATCCTATTACAGTTTTTCCTTTAATAGGACTTACTAGCAACAACTGTTTAGCATTTTTTCCAAATACCTTAATCGCCTGTTCATCTGCTTTTTCAGTCAAATCTGCTCTTATCTCCCTATCTATAGATGGCTCAATTAATCTTGAAAAACTATCAGAAATACAATTTTTTAATAAATCTGCATATTGACTTTTTTCATTTTTTATAATGTCTTTTTCAATTAATTCTAAAATTTTATCAATTGGCTTTTCTATTTTTACCTTTAAAAATTCTTCTTTTTCTCCCCTATTAATTGCTAATATTCTATGGCTTGGAATTCTGTTAACCTTTTCACTAAATTCATAGTACATTTCATAACTTGACTTTTCATCTGGTTTTGACGCTTTTGTACTTATAATTCCTTCTCTGTAGCAAATTTGTTTAATTTGCTTTCTATATTGAGCATTATCAGATATATTTTCCGCGATAATGTCTAAAGCTCCATTTATTGCTTCTTCTACATTATTAACCCCTTTTTCTACACATATATATTTTTTAGCAATTTGGTAAATATCTTCTTTTTCTTCTTGTTCAAATATTATATTAGCCAAATCTTCTAACCCTTTTTCTTTAGCTATAGTTGCTCTTGTTCTTTTCTTTTGTTTATATGGTCTGTAAATATCCTCAACTTCTGCTAAAGTTTTGCTATTTTCCAAATCTTTTATAATTTCGGCCGTTAATTTTCCTTGAGAATCTATAGATTTAATAACTTCTTGTTTTCTTTCTTCTAAATTTCTTAAATAAGTTAATCTTTCCCCTAAATTTCTTAAAATTTCATCTGAAAGTCCTCCTGTTATTTCTTTTCTGTACCTTGCAATAAATGGAATTGTGTTTCCTTCATCTATTAAATTTATTGTACTTTCAACTTGTTTTTGTTTTATTTGCAATTCTTGTGCAATTATGTCTACTATTTTACTCATTTTTACTTCCTTAGCTATAAAAATTTAGGTTTTTATAATGGATACCTATAAACCATTCTTCTTTTCTATTTTATCATTAAATTTTGGTATTTCAATATGTTAGAATTATAATTTTATATTTTCTGTTTTATATTGTTGACTAATATATTATTTTAATATATTATTATTTAAAATAAATGAAAGGAGATTTTTTATGATTTCATCAGATTTTAGAGTAGAAGCTCGTAGAAAACTAGAAGGGAAATGGGGTAAGGTTGCTGTAATAACGCTTTCTTATACATTTATATTTTTCTTATTAGGTTTTGTACAAGGTCTTTTTGCAGAAGGCAGTGCAATTCAAACCATATTTTCACTTGCCACAATCGTTATAGAAATTCCTTTATCTTTTGGACTAATTATATCTTTATTCAAAATTTATAATTCCGAAGATGTGAAAACTTTTGAATTTTGGTCATTTGGCTTTCACAATTTTTCTAAAGCTTGGGGAATATCATTTAGAGTTTTTCTAAAATTGATTCTACCAATCCTTTTAATTATTATTTCTATAATATTTATAGGTATTGGAATTGCTTCTTCTGTTTTCTCCGCTATAGTTGGAAATTCTTCTGCAGTTGGTAATTTAATATTATTTGTAATTATTGGAATTATACTTTATTTTGTTGGAATTATCTGGGCAATTGTAAAAAGTTATTATTACGCATTGTCTTTTATAATCTTAGCAGATAATAATAATCTAACTGCAAAAGACGCTGTTGAAGAAAGTAAACGATTAATGGCTGGAAACCGTGGGAAATTATTCTGTTTGCAATTCTCATTTATAGGCTGGGCCATACTTGCAGCGTTTACATTTGGAATAGGTTTATTGTGGTTATTACCATATATTCAATTTTCTATTTTTGCTTTCTATTACTTTGTAGCTAATAAAAATGCAGTTAGCACAGAAAGAATTGAAGAAGATGTAATTAAATCTAATGATAAAGATGTTAATTCTTTATAGTTAAAAACTTATATAACCTAAAAAATAAAAAGTAGACTCGTGAACATTTTTGTTTTCAGTTCATTGAATCTACTTTTTATTTTTGTCTAGCAGTTTTAATTCATTCACTAGAACTTGTTACTAATTTTACTATATTACATTTTATAATTTTGAATTTTATTCTATTCCTAAATATTCATTATATGATATTTCTCTGTCTATAACTTCATCATTTTTAATATCTATAATTCTATTTGCAACAGTTTGCGTTAGTTGGTGATCATGCGATGTAAATAGCATTGCTCCTGGAAATTTTACCATTCCATCATTTAAAGCTGTAATACTTTCCATGTCTAAATGGTTTGTTGGCTCATCAAAAATTAAGAAATTTGCACCAGACAACATTATTTTAGAAAGAACACATCTCACTTTTTCTCCTCCAGATAGTACATTAACAGCCTTAAGTGCTTCCTCTCCTGAGAAAAGCATTCTACCTAAGAAGCTTCTTACATATGTTTCATCAGGATCTTTTGAATATTGTCTTAGCCAATCTGTTATAGATAAATCACTTTGGAACAAATAATTGTTATCTTTTGGGAAATAATTATTTGTAATAGTTGTTCCCCACACTATTTTTCCTTCGTCCGGTTGCATCTCTCCTGCTATTATTTGAAATAATACAGTTTTTGCATTCTCATTATCAGCTAAAATAGCTATTTTGTCATCTGGCTTAACAGTAAAAGATATATTGTCTAGTATTTTTTCTCCATTAATCGTCTTAGAAATATTTTTTACTTGTAAAATATCGTTTCCCGGCAATCTATCTGGTTTAAAATCTATATATGGATATTTTCTATTAGATGGAACTATATCATCTAATTGAATCTTCTCTAATGACTTTTTTCTTGATGTTGCTTGTTTTGATTTTGAAGCATTAGCACTAAATCTAGCAATAAACGCTTGTAATTCCTTTATTTTTTCTTCCTTTTTCTTGTTTTGATCTCTCATCTGTTTTTGTAATAATTGACTAGATTCATACCAGAAATCATAATTACCTGGATATATTTTTATCTTTCCATAATCAACATCAGCTATATTTGTACATACTTTATTCAAGAAATATCTATCGTGAGATACAACAATTACAGTATTTTCAAAATTAATTAGAAATTCCTCCAACCAGCTTATAGTTTTTAAATCCAAATCGTTTGTTGGTTCGTCCAACAATAATATATCTGGATTTCCAAATAAAGCTTGAGCTAAAAGCACTTTAACTTTTTCTTTAGCTTCCAATTCCTTCATATACTTATAATGCTTCTCCGGATCAATCCCTACATCATTCAATAATATTGCTGCGTCAGATTCAGCATTCCAACCATCTAACTCTGCAAATTTTTCTTCCAACTTTGCAGCTTTCATTCCATCTTCCTCAGAAAAATCAGGTTTTGCATATATTGCATCTTTTTCTTTCATTATATTGTATAACTCTTGATTTCCCATTATAACAGTATCCATTACTGTATTTTCTTCATATGCAAAATGGTCTTGTTTTAAAACTGAAATTCTCTCTGTTTTTTCTTTAGTAACTTCTCCTTTACTTGGTTCTAAATCTCCAGAAAGAACTTTTAAAAATGTAGATTTACCTGCACCATTGGCACCTATAATACCATAGCAACATCCTTTATTAAATTTTATATTTACATCTTCAAATAATGTTCTTTTTCCAAATCTAACTGTTACGCCACTAGCAATTAACATTTCTTTCCTCCTATATTAATTTAGTGACATTATTATATCTTATTTTTTTTTTTTTTTTAATGCTTATATACGCAACGTCTATTTATTTAATATTTTTTATTATTTAAATACTTATTTTTGAATTTTATTTTTTAGATAAAAATTAAATATTTTATTTATTTAATTTTTATATTATATATATTAATTAATATTTTTTTTAGATTTTTATTTTTTATATAATTATTAATTTGTATTTAATTTTATTAAATTATTTTTTATGTTTTAATTATAATTTATAATTGTATATTTAATTATCTTCTTAATATTTTTTATTTAATAATTAATAATTTTTTATTTTTAATAAAAATATTATATTTTCTTGTTAATTTATATTTTATTTTTGCTTGACTTTTTTTATTTAGCCTTATTCGTCGTATTCACATTATGTATACTTTGTGTTATATTTTCTTTTTTACTTGGATTTCTTTGGTTCTTCTTATTTCCCATATGTTTTTAAATTTGATATTTACATTTTTACATAAAAATTTAATAGATTTTTTAATATTCTCTATTTTCCAGAGAATATTATTTTCACTCTCTATTTATATTTTTAATACTACATAAAAATATTTTTTTATTTTATTAATAATAATTATTATTTAGTTAAATTATTTTTTAATTATAATTAATATTTTTTTATGATTTAAATAATTATTTTTTGAATTTTATTTTTTATATTAATTATATTTTATTTATTTAATTTTTATTTTATTGATTTTAATTAGTATTTTATTTTTTTAATTTCTTTTTTATTTTTTTTTTTTTTTAT
>CALXBZ010000035.1 GCA_944386665.1 uncultured Clostridia bacterium | reverse complement strand
TTATATAGTATTGGGCTAAAAAATATTAAAGATATTGAATTAAAAAAAGGACAAGAAATTTTAATATATTTTAGTGGATATGTAATGGAGAGTTACCCCGCACAACTTGGAAATATCGGAAAAATTGAAATAATAAAAGATAAAAGTGATGTCTCAATACCAGATGACATACTAAGATTTTGCTATAATTCAAAAGATAATGTAACTATTACTATATCTGAATTAACCAAAAGCGGTATAACACTAAATATAAAAGATACAAATGAGCTACCATATAATTATTCACATAGTTATATAATTAATAAAAAAGTTAAAAACGAAAATTATACTGGTGTGGTGGAGCAAATAGGAGAAAATACTAATAATTCTACTGCGGGATATACGCGGAACAGGATTAGAATATATATGGAAAGAAGTAGATAAAGTTTCTAATATTTCAAGCGAAAGTACAGAAGAAACTTTAGTATATAATTTACCAGACAAAAAAGAGAATGAGAATTATTTAATTGAAGGCAGGAAATTTAATTGGACTAAATTATATGGAACATTAGATGAGCGGAGAATATGAATTTATTTTATCAGATAATAATTCACTTACAGTGAGAGTAACATTTACAATAAACGCAAATGGAAAATTGGCATATGATGAACCTACTTTAAATTAATGCATAATCTAGCCATAGAAGGAAAAAATTAAAAATAACATATATTTACGATAAAAATCTTATATTACAATGCTAACTGGAGGTAGTAAAAATGGAGCATATATTAAAATTACAGCCAAAATACTTTGATTATATTAATAATGGAACAAAAAGGATAGAATTAAGATTATATGATGAAAAAAGACAAAAAATTAATATAGGTGATACTATAATTTTTCAAAAAGAACCTGAATTAGAAATTATAATGAAAGTAAAAGTTATAGGAATATTAAGATATAATACATTTGAAGATTTATTTAAGGATTTCGATATAGAAATGTTAGCGGATAGATCAATGTCAAAACAAGAATTATTAAATGTATTAGAGGAATTTTATACACCAGAGAAACAAGAACAATACGGTGTTGTAGGAATACGTATTGAAATAATATAATTAAAACACACTCAAAAATTCAATTGGATTTTTGAGTGTGTTTTGTTATGTCTTGACAAACAAGTAAAGAATTAATCGGGAAGTGTTCCATTAAATACTAACTCTTGAGAGGCATTGTTATAATAACCTATAGGCATAATTTGTGTCAATTCCCAATCGCATTTCCTAATAATATGCTGAAACATTAATAATTTATAGTCTGCAATCGTAATGAGGGGCTTTGTAGTGCCAAGGTATTTGAAAGCTTGTTCAAGCAATATCGATGCAATGTGCTTCCCCCGATATTCTTCAGAAACAAAGAGAGTACAAAGTTTACTTTCTGTATCATCCTTTTTCAGAAACGTAACGCCAGCAAGATTGTTACCGATTGTACAGATAATAATTTCACCGGTACCGTTAATTACTCTAGGAAGTTCTTTACCCCAGTACCACTCAAAATGCTTGGGATAATCTCTACAAATCTGATCCGTAGCATAATAAGAAACGTAGGCAAATTTGCTGAATAGCTTGTGATTTCCGATAAGAGAACTTAACGCATAAAGTTTTAATTGTTCTGTTTGCTTACGAAGTTCAAATACATAAACACCCAAAGCTTCCTTTTTCTCAGGGTAAATTTTCTGATACATATCCAAAGCTTTATATTTGGTAACACCAGGAATTGCCTTAGAGAAATTTTCATTGTCGAGCATCTCTGGAAAATCGTTGTAATGAGTTATACGGACAACTTCAAATCTGATATCAGAATAGTCCTTAAAAGTGATGGTATCACCTTCTCGAACCCTTTTAATATCAGGATATCCAACCCTTACCTCGAGAGTCTTAATACCCTTGTTAATAAGGTTGTAATATTTCCGTTTGATTCTCCAGTTATAGTTTTTAGACATAACATCAACCATCCTTTCATAAAGTATATGTTATTAAAACTACAACAGACTGTAATTTACAGTATATTTGAAGTATAGCATAAATGACATAAATTGTAAATATTGATGTTTTTAAAAAGCTGAAACTGTAAATAGTAGTTTTAAACATTAAGAATAAATGCGACAACAAAAAATTGATATCAATAAAACAAAACAAATGTTTAAATGGAAAAATAAACCATATTAAATTAAAAAATTCAAAAAATGGCAAAATAAAAAAATAATAAAAACGCATAATAATATTGAAAAAAAATTTTAGGTTCCATTAAACCTTTTTTAATACAATAAAAATATATTATTTTTATTGTTAAAAAATAAATTTTAAAATTAATGGAGAAAGGAAATTAAATGAAAAAAATATTAAGTGTTATAACTATTTTTGCAATATTATTATGCGTTTTTAAAGTAAATGTTTATGCAGCATCTGTACCATTAAGTAATATTAATGTAAATTTAAGTGCAGACAAAATAGCCCCAGGTGAAACAGTAAAAATAAATATAGATTTTGGAACTGAATTGGGTGCTTATACATTTGATGTAGCTTATGATAAAAACATATTTGAATATGTAAGCTCTGAAGGAGGAACTGAAAATGATAATGGTACTAGAATAAGAGTTACTTATTATGATAACACAGGTGGCTCAAATCCTAGAAGAAGTATGTCTGTTACATTTAAAGCAAAATCAAATTTAGTAACAACAAATCCAACAGATTTTTTAGTTACTGCAGAAGGGTTAGCTAATTCAGATGCGTCACAATCTTATGACGATATAACTACTCCTATTAAAAAGGATATTACTGTAGAGCCACAATATGTAGATTATTCAATTAAACTCAATTATACAGGAACTGTAATTGAAAATGAAGAAAAATCTATGGAATTAATTACCGAATCTAGTTTAGGGAAAAATTATGACAATGTAAAAATGAACGTAGAAATAACAAAAAAACCATCAAATACTGCAACAGTAAAACTTTTGGCAACAGAAAGAACAAGACAAGAAATAGATTTAATTAAAGATGGTTGGGGAGAACCAGATGGATATCAATTAGGTGGAAAAGATGTAAAACAAATTTTAGATATACGAGGATTATTTGACGAAAAAGGATCTTATACCATAAAGATAAGCTTATTAGATAAAGATAAATCAAATGCAGAAATTGCAAGTGAAAGTTTTAATATAACAGTTGAAGAAAAACAAACGGATGATAAAGATGAAAGTCAAGACAATAATAATCAAGAAGAAAATGGAGGAACAATAGGAAATACTAATAATGAAAATACAAATAAACCAAATAACGAAAATACTTCTAACATGGAAAATAATGAAGAACTGCCAGAAAATTTACCTAAAACAGGAATCACAAAATATGCGTATATAATAACTGTTATAGCTATATTAGGTTCAGGATATTTAGCACTTCAGAATAGAAAAAAACAGGAATAAAAATTTAAAGTTTTTGTTTAATAGAATTTATATTTTTTTATTAAACAAAAACTTACATAGGAAGGTACAAAATGATAAAAAACATTTTAAAAATACTAATTATTTTGATTATTTCTGTAGTAATAGGAAATATGGCATATGGTATGTATAAAGAAATTAAATTAAATGATGGACCACAAAACATTCTTAGGATAGACGATAATAAAGAAAATATAGAAAATAATAGTTTAAAATTAGAAAAAGAAGAAATCCCCAATAGCCATAAAGGATATGCTGTTTCTTCGAAATTAACAATTCCAAAAATAAAATTAGAAACATATGTGTTTGAAGATTATAATGAGGAAACAATGGTATTATGCCCTACAAAATATTTTGGACCAGAGCCGAATGAAGAAGGAAATTATTGTATAGCAGCACATAATTATGATAAGGAAAATATGTTCAATCATATTATAGAACTAGAAATGGGAGATGAAATATATTTAACAGACAATAAATATGGAAAGATACAGTACGAAGTATATGATGTCTACAAAGTAAAGCCAACCCAAAATATTGCATTATCTCAAAAAACAAATGGCAAAACTGAAATCACATTAATTACTTGTAGTGATTATTCAAGTAAAAGAATTATAGTAAAGGCAAGGAGACTTTAAATGAAACGAAAAATTATTTTTTCCGACATAATAATTATTATGGCTATAGTAATATATTTTTTTATTTCAAATTTTTACAAAGTAAAAGGTGAAAAGCAATTAACTAGGCAAATGACATTGTCAAATACTTTTCCAACAGGAATAGAACCTTATGTTACAGAACTAAAAAATAAATATCCAAATTGGGAATTTAAAGCTTTATATACAAATTTAGATTGGAAGTATGTTATAGATAAGGAAAATGTATTTGGAAAAAATTTGGTACCAAAATCATATATCGATAGTTGGAAAAATACAAATCCTGGTGAGTATAATGTGGAAGTTGATAGTGGATGGGTTGATTCTTCAAGAGCCGCTGTAGAATTTGCCATGGATCCTCGTAATTTTATAAACAATGTACGAGTTTTTCAATTTGAAGAATTATCATATAATTCACAGACGAATAATTTATCTAGTATAGAGAAAATTTTATATGGTACGGAATTTTATAATAAGATAGTCGAATATAAAACTTCAACAGGAGATAATATTGTAACAAATGAAAAATATTCTGATTTAATATTGGCAGCTGCTAAAGTTTCTGGAGTTAGTAGTTTTCATTTGGCTTCAAGAATAAAGCAAGAAATAGGCCCATTTCTTTCGCATAGTTCAATTAGTGGAACAGTAAAAGGATTTGAAGGCTTATATAATTTTTATAATATAGGGGCCACAAGTTCTTCAGAACCAATGGGAGCAATAAAAAATGGACTTCGATATGCAAAAGATGGGAAAGGAGCAAGTAGTAGTACAAAAGAAAAATATTTAATTCCATGGAATACAAAAGAAAGAGCAATTACAGGTGGAGGAAAATTTATAGGTTCGAGTTATATTAATTTGGGACAAAACTCAATTTATCTTCAAAAATTTCATGTTTATGATACGCAAAATGGTGAACTGTTTTGGCATCAATATATGACAAATGTGTTAGCACCATATAGCGAATCGAAATTGATATATAATGGATATGAGAAAAGCAATTTATTAGATACTCCAATGTCATTTGTAATACCAATATATAATAATATGCCAGAACTACCTTGTACAAGTCCAGCTATTTCTTCAAACGATTTTTTAAGTGATAATACAAAGGTATATGCAAATGTAGAAAATACATTAAATGTAAGGACAGGCCCTAGTACATCGTATGAAATATTAACTAGTATAAAATCAGGAACTCAAATGACTAGAATTGCAAAAGGAAAGCAAAATGGAGAATTGTGGGATAGAGTAAAGTTATCAAATGGAATTGTAGGTTATGTATTTCAAACTTATGTTAAAGAAGTTCCAGATATAGAAGTAGAAAGAATAGAATTATCATTAGATAAAACTACTATAAATAAAGGAGAGAAAATTAAGTTAAAAACAGATATTTATCCAAGTGATGCACTTGATAAAACATTGAAATTTTCATCAAATAATACAAAAGTTGCAAACGTTAGTTCAGATGGCTATATAGTAGGTTTGAGTTCAGGTACAGCACAAATCACAGCAAAAGCAAGTAATGGTATAACAAGTTCAATAGATATAAATGTATACAGTCCAGTTACAGATATTATATTAGCTGCAGAAAATTGTACAATCCAAGTGGATTCTATTTTTAAAATAACTGCCACTGTTTTACCAGAAGATGCTAACAATAAAGATATAAGCTATAAATCAGAAAACGAAGATATAGCGAGTGTAGATGAAAATGGAAATATAAAAGGAATTTCAGAAGGAGAAACAAATATTATAGTATCAGGAGAGGGAGATAAGGTGACAAAAAATATTAAGGTTACGGTTGTAAAAAAACTTGCAGAAGGTGAAATAATTTTTGATGAAAGTCTAAAAGTAAATGGAAACGAAATAACAGGTTTAGAAAATTCAAATAATACAGTAGATAAAATCTTAAATAAAATCCAAACAAATTATACTATAGAATTTTATGATGCAAAAGGTAACAAAATAGAAAAAAATGAATTAGTGGG
This sequence comes from uncultured Clostridia bacterium, assembly GCA_944386665.1. Taxonomy (GTDB): domain Bacteria; phylum Bacillota; class Clostridia; order TANB77; family CAG-508; genus CAG-245. The sequence goes on along the minus strand of CALXBZ010000035.1, from coordinate 5,802 downwards.
GACAGGATCAGTTATTAAAATTATTGATAATGGAGAAATAATAATTGAATATAATGTAATAATGTATGGAGATATAGATGGAAATGGAAAAATAAATAGTGTCGACTTACTGGTTCTTCAAAGACATATATTAGAGATAGAAAAACTTAAGGGAGTATTTATTAAAGCAGGTAATATACGAAAAGACGGCAAAAATCCAACTTCTGTAGATTGTTTATTAATCCAAAGACATATATTAGGAATTCAAACAATAAAACAATAGCAAGTTTATTACTAATTATTAGAAGCGGAATTATCCGCTTTACATAAATGAAAGGAATTAAAATTAATGAAAAAAATAATTTTTACGATTTGTTTTATGCTGATAATCTTTTTTACTGTTTTTAATATGAAATCCTTTGCAGAAAACAAAATCACATTAAATACAGACAATTACAGTGTTCAAAAAGATGAAGAAATTACTATAACAGCCAATATTAGTAAAGAACAAATTGCAGCATATACAATATTGATATATTACGATAAGGATAAGGTTGAGTGTATAACAAATAAAGATAACATAAATGTACTAGAAAACAAAATAATATATACATGGGTTTCAGAAACTGGACAAAATAAAGAGATAGAAGAATTAGTAAATTTAAAATTTAAATCAAAACAAAATGGAATAGCTTTGTTTAGTGTTATTGCAGAAATATATAATGAAAAAGGAGAAAAAATAGATTTAAACTATACTAATATCGAAGTTAAAATAGGAGAAAATGCAAAAAATGATTCAGAACAAGAAAATAGGGAAATAGATGAAAATACAAGTGCAAAAGATGATGATGCAACTTTACAAATAATGAGAGTAAATAGGGAAGGGATAAATCCTAATTTTGATAAGAATGTAAAAGAGTATTATTTACTAATTGATGAAGATGTAAAAGACTTAGATATAACTACAATTCCTTCAAATAAAGATGCTAAAGTAGATATAATAGGCAATAAAAATTTGAAAAATGGTCTTAATAAGGTAGAAATCAAAGTTACTTCAAAAGATAAAAGTAAAACTAATGAATATATTATAAACGTAACTAAAACAAATGATTTTAAGAATTCAAATGCAGATTTAGAAATTTTAGCTGTTGAATATTTTAAGCTAACACCAGAATTTGACAAAAATGTAACTAATTATTTTGTAGAAGTTTCAAACAAAGTAGATAAATTAAATATTTTTGCAGTACCAGTAGATGAAGATGCAAAAACCAATATAAGTGGTAATGAAAATCTTAAGGTTGGAAATAACAAAATTGTTATTAGTGTAACAGCAAGAGATGGAGTTACAGAAAAGAAGTATTATATAAATGCATATAGAAGAAATACCGAAGAAGATATAGAAAATGAAGAGGAACAAAAAAATATAATAAAAGAGGCAAATAGTGTATTAGAGAAAATGAATAATAATAGCGAAAATAATGAAGAAAGTAGCGAACCCGAAAAAGAAAATAGCAAAAAAATAATAAAATACTCAGTAATAGTTATAGGTGGGATATTTGCTACTTTAATAATTACTATCATTATAAAAAAGAAAATTGCTAAATGAAGGTAAAAAAATCCTTCCCTGATAAATATCAAGGAGGGATTTTACTATGATTAAATATAATCACCCAAAATTTACATGTCTACTGTTGAATTATTTTTTCTTTAATAATACTTGCAATAAAATCAGCAGATTTTTCTACTCCTAACGCATCACTATTTATACAAATATCATAATTTGTAAAGTCTTTCCAAGTATTTCCTGTATAATGTTTATAATGATTAGCTCTTAATTTGTCAATTCTACTAATTTCTTTTTCTGCAGTTTCTTCATTCATTCCATAATATTTAGTAGCTCTACTTATTTTATCTTTCATATTACTATAAACAAATATTTTTAATACATTTTTATTATCCTTTAATATAAAATCTGCACATCTACCAACTATTACACAAGATTTTTTTGAAGCAACATCTTTAATAATTTCTGATTCTTTTATAAATAATTCATCAGCATTATTTAATCCAAAATAATATCCGTTATTTAAGTTTGCTAATGCATCTCTTTTTTGTTCATTATTCTTTATATATTCTTCAGACAAACCTGTTTCTTTTGCAATTTTAGTTATAAATTCTTTATCATATAGATTAATTCCTAATTTATTAGCAAGTAATTTTCCTAAATATCTTCCACCTGAACCGTATTCTCTTGATAATGTAATAATTAAAGGTTGAGCTACTGAAATATTTGTTGTTCCTTTTTCTAATAAAGGTTTTTCTGTTTTTGCTTTTCTTAATTTTTTAACTTCTATAACAAGTAACGTTGATGCTATTATAAATGCTAATCCATCTGCAAAAGGACCTGCAAATAATATTCCATGTATTCCAAATAAATAACCTAAAATAATCATTGCTGGTATTAAAAATACTATTTGCCTTGATAAAGATATTATTGCACTTTTTATGCCTTTTCCAATTGCTTGGAAGAATATACCTGCTGGAATTTGTATACCATTACATATACACAACATTAAGTATGTTCTAAATGCTAAACAAGCAAATTCTACATATATTCCATCTTCACTACCAAATATTGCTATTAATTTATCTGGTATTGTTTGGAATAAAATAAATGCTATTGTGCTTATTATTACACTTATTCCTAAAACCTTTTTTAATGTTTCTTTGACTCTAGCATATTTTTCAGCACCATAATTATATCCTAATATTGGTTGTGCTCCTGCTGCTATACCTATTATTATGCTATTTAGTATTTGACTTATTTTCATAACAATTCCTAATACTGTAATAGGTATTTCTGATCCAAATTCTGATTGAGCTCCATATTTTCCTAATAAATTATTTTCAAATGCTATTACTAATACAATGCTCATTTGAGTAATAAAACTACTAATTCCTAACATAGAAACTTTAGAAACAATTTTTAAATCTAATTTAAAATCTTGTTTTGATAATGCTATTGTCTTGAATTTTTTAACATATATAATATTCATTAAGAAAGTTACAAACTGACTTATTATTGTCGCGAATGCAGCTCCTTCAACGCCCCAATGGAATACAAAAATAAATATTGGGTCTAATATTATATTTAATACAGCTCCTATTACCATTGATGCCATTGCATATTTTGGATTACCATCTGCTCTAATAATTGAATTTAAAGTAGTTCCTATCATCATAAATGGCAAACCTATTGCAATTACAAAACCATATCCTAGTGCTAATTCTCTTAAGTTATTTGTGCATCCAAATAAATTTAATAATTGTGGTAAAAATATTAGCGTTATAGCACAAAATAAAATTGCTACTATAATTGAAATTAAAATTCCATTAGCAACGCCTTTTTTAGCTTCATCTTTTTTATTTTCTCCTAATTTCAAACTTAAATATGCTGAACTTCCATCTCCAAACATAAGAGCAAAAGCTAGGCATATCATTGTAAGTGGGAATACTACATTTGTAGCTCCATTTCCTAAATATCCTACGCCCCAGCCTATAAAGATTTGGTCTACTATGTTATATAGTGAGTTTACAACTAACGATATAATACTTGGAATAGCAAACTTTTTAAGTAATTTTCCTATTTTCTCGTACCCTAAAATGTTTTCTTCCTTTTCCATTTTTTTACCTTTCCTTTCTATAATTATTATAATTTAACGAATAAAAAGACAACACCTACTTGTGTTGCGTTTGTATATTATATATCTTTTTTTTACTTTTTCAAGAAAATATTGACAAATTCTCTTCAAATGATATGTGTTGATTAGGACTAATCGTAGATTATTTTTATTGGATTAATCATTGGAATTTTCTTGACTAGAAAGAAAGATTAAAACTGTTTTTTGGAAACTATGTAGATTATAAATTGCGATTTCTAAATTACTTTATACGAGAGTATAGAGTAATTTTTTTATTTATGTTATAATACTACCAAATAGCAATCTAGAGGTAACATTATAAATAAGAGAAGAATAATTATAATAACAATAATAATTCTGATGATTTATTTATAATCCCAACTATTAACTAAACTATAATTAGCTTAATAATCAGTATGGCAGTAAAAAATACAAAAAATAATTTTAAAGAGGACGAGGAATAAAAATGAAATATACCATTAGGGAAATTGAAGAAAAAGATAATAAGGAAATAGAAAATGTAATAAGAACATGTTTAATCGAATTTGGAGCAAATCATGAAGGTACAGCTTGGACAGATCAAAATTTGGGTAGATTTTCAGAAATTTATAATACAGATGGCAATAAATATTGGGTTGCTTGTGATGAAAAGGAAAAAATAATTGGTGGAGTAGGAATAGGAAAATTAAATGGAATCGAAGATGTATGCGAATTACAAAAAATGTATTGTTTACCTGAAACAAGAGGAACCGGGATATCACATAAATTAATGGATATAGCATTAGGATATGCAAAAAAATATTATAGTAGATGCTATTTAGAAACATTGGAAAATATGGTGGCAGCGCAAAAGTTTTATGAAAAATATGGTTTTAAAAGAGTTTACGAACCATTGGTAAAAACAGAACATTTTGCTTGTGATCTTAGATATATAAAGAATTTGAAATAAAGAGGTATATAATAAAATGGATAAAAAAATTATATTCTTAATATTTTTTATTGTTGTAATTATGGTAATAATATCAATAATTTTTACAATGAAAAATACAATACATAATTCTTTAAATATAGAAGAGGAACTTAATAATAACAATTTTACTAACAATACCATAAATAATACTATTGAGAGGAAAGATGATATGAAGTTATATATAAAAGTTAATAATAAAATACTAACGGCAACATTAGAAAATAATTCGTCAGTAGATGAGCTACTAGAAAAGTTGGAAAAACAAGATATAACAATAAACATGGAAGATTATGCAAATTTTGAAAAAGTAGGTTCGCTGGGATTTAATTTGACAAGAAATGACAAACAAATAACAACAGAGCCAGGAGATATAATATTATATCAAGGAAACCAATTTGTAATTTACTATGATACAAATAGTTGGAATTTCACAAAATTAGGACATATAGATAATATTAATAAAGAAGATTTAAAACAAATATTAGGAAAGAGTAATGTAATAATTACTTTATCATTAGAAAGAAAATAATTTCTTATGGAAAAACAAACAGGAGGTAAATCAATGAATAAAGAAAAAATATTTAGAGCTTTAACACTTATATTTATGATTATAACTTTTATAGGTGCAGGATATGTACTAATTAATAAAGGACAAGTAAATGCGGGATTTGCTGTAATTCCAAGTTTATTCTGTGCTATATTTTCGCAGTTAGCAGTTTATGAAAAATTCAAAAAAGAGAAAAATAAATAGACTAACTATATGAATGTCAAGAGTTTTTAGAAAAAATTTTTGACATTTTTTTAAATAAATTTTTGCAACACAAATAAGCATTTCGAAAAATGCTTTTAAAAGCTATGCAATTATTGACATTAAGCTATTTTATCAGATTGATACACATTATTTGTTTTTAATAAATAATAAATTACACGAACTAATTTCTTTGCAACATGTCCTAGAGTAACTCTGTAATGTTTGCCTTCAGATAATTTCTTTGCTTTAAAATTATTAAAGGTTGCATCATTCATACAAACCATCCTAGCAGCATTTATTAAAGCAAAACGTAAGTATTTAGAGCCTCGTTTTACCATGACAGAATGAGTTGAAAAGAATTTTCCAGACTGATACATTGATGGATCAAGTCCTGCAAAAGC
>CALXBZ010000034.1 GCA_944386665.1 uncultured Clostridia bacterium | reverse complement strand
TTTTTATGGAAATTTTTTATCTACATTTTAAAGATATAAAACTATATAACTTGATAATAAAAAAGGCAATAAAACCAAAATAGAGCGAAATAAGAGAGGAGGGAGAGGTCGATTGTCAAATTTGAATTTAAAAGGAATTTGGATTCCAATAGAAATATTAAGAGATGATAATTTATCAGATAAGGAAAAATTAATATATTCAATTATTTTATTTTTAAGTAAAGAAAATAATTATTGTTATTGCAATAATAGTAGTTTAAGTGAATTACTAAACATATCAACAACACAAGTTTCAAAACTAATAAATTCATTAAAGAAAAAGGAATGTATAGATATAATAATAAAATATAAGGAAAATAGTAAAGAGATAGAAAGTAGAAAATTAATACCAAAGAAAGAGATACCCTATTTAACAAAAGTTAAATACCCTCCCCAACAAAACTTCAATACCCCTATTGAAGAAAAGTTTAAAGATAATAAATATAATAATAAAATAAATAATAAATATAATAGAGAGAATAATTTTGCTAAAAGAAATAAAGCTAACTTTGAACAGCGAGATTATACTGACATTGACCTTACTTCACTCTATGCAAATGCAGATGTACTTGTATAGATAATAGCATTTGCATAGATAAGAACAGCAACTAAAGTAGAAGATACTACTATGTGTTTACTCTCTTTTTACTTTAGCAGCAATAAAAATGTTATTAAAGTTTAAGCAAAAAGTAAACCAATTATTGAAATATTTATAAAATAATGATACAATAATCATGCAATAAAATAGACGAGGGGGATACAATTTAATATTAAAGTGTATCCCCATTTTATAAAGATTTACATAAAGTAGGAGTTGAGTTTTATGAAAAAATCTTTATTAAAAGACAGTATAAGAGAAATAAAAAACACCTATAAGCGATTTTTATCTATAGTATTAATCGTATTGTTAGGTGTTGGCTTTTTTGCCGGAATGCAAGCTGCAAGCCCAGATATGAAAGATTCAGTAGATACATATTTTAATGAACAAAATATGATGGATATAGAAGTAATATCAACTTTAGGACTAACAGAGAATGATATAAAAGCATTAGAACAGTTAGAAGGAATTAAAGAAGTCGATCCTGCATATAGTTTTGATGCAAATGTAAAAGCAGAAGAAAAAAATATTGTTGTAAAAATAGGTTCTATGCCAGAAAATATCAATAAGTTAAACTTATTAGAAGGAACTTTACCAGAAAATAGTGATGAATGTGTTGTGGAGTCTAGCTTTTTATCTGGAACTGGATACAGTATAGGTGATTATATAACAATAGAACCAGAAAAAATGGATTCTAGCATTTTAAATTCAAATGAGGACTTAAACGAAGGTTCAAAAGAAAGTGTTGTAAAAAATACTAAGATAAAAATTGTAGGAACAGTTAAATCACCAGAATATATATCTAGATCAAGAGGAACAAGTAAGCTAGGAGCAGGTACAATTAATTACTATATGTACATTCCAAAAACTAATATAAACATGAGTGTATACACTATGGCATATATAACAGCAAATGGTGCTCTAGAACTTAAAACATATAGTAATGCTTACGATGATTTGATTTCTGAAGTAAAAGATAAAATCGATGTTATATCAGCTGAGAGAAAACAAATGAGGTATGATGAGATTGTAAATGACGCAAATTCAAAATTAAATGATGCACAAGCAGAATATGATGAACAAAAGAAGAAAGCAGAAGACGAAATTGCTAATGCAGAAAAGCAGATAAATGATGCAAAGAATGAAGTTGCAGATGGAGAAGAACAACTTGCTTATAACCAAAAAAATGCAGAAGCAGAATTCTCAAAAGCAGAGAAACTACTTCAAGAAGAAGAGACAAAATTAAAGAAAGGAAAAGAAACTTATTATAACGAAAAAACAAATGCAGAAGCAAAGATTAAAGAAACTGAAACGAACGTAAATACTTTAAAAACTACAAAAATTCAATATGATACCTTTTTAGAACAAAAAAATCAAATAGAAAAACAAATAGCTAATATAGAAGAAACACTAAAAATATTAAATAAAGATCCTGTAGAAAATAAAGAACAAATACAAGAACTAACTATTAAAAAAGAAGAATTAAATAAAAATATAGTACAAATAAATTATGCAATATCAGGAATAGAAGATGCATTATCAAAGCAAGGATTACAAGCAAGCAAATTAGAAGAGACTATAACTAATATTTCAAATGAAATAAATTCTGCTAAACAAGAATTAATAGATGCTGAAAATAAACTTGTAGCAGGGGAAGAAGAAATAGAGAAAAGCAAGCAAGAACTAACAAATGCAAGAGAAGAAGCAAATAGAAAATTTGCTGTGGCTAAACAAGAAATAGAAGATGGCAAAGCAGAGATAGCAGAAAATGAAACGAAATTACAAGATGCTAAAAAGGAAGCAGAAGAAAAATTAGCAGATGCACAAGAAAAGCTAAATGATGCAAGAACACAAATAAGCAAAATAGAAAAGCCTACATGGTATATATTAGATAGAAATTCAAATTATGGATACGCAGAATATATACAAGACGCAGATAGAATAGCCAATATTGCAAGAGTATTCCCTGCTGTATTTTTCATAGTGGCAGCGCTAATAAGTCTAACTTCTATGTCTAGAATGATAGAAGAACAAAGAGTACAAATAGGAACGCTAAAAGCATTAGGGTATAACAAATTAGAAATATCTATGAAATACATAATATATGCATTATTAGCAACATTAATTGGTGGACTAGTAGGAATGTGCATAGGATTTAGATTACTTCCTGATTTAGTATCTAGTATGTATGCAATGATGTACACATTACCAAAACCGGAATTTCCTTTCAGAATAGATATTGGAATTGTAGGACTGATATTTGCACTTATTAGCACAGTGGGAGCTACAATATGTACATGCATAAAAGAATTAAAAGAGAATCCGGCTAGTTTAATGTTACCAAGGGCTCCAAAGCCAGGAAAAAGAATAATATTAGAAAGAATAAAACCTATTTGGTCAAGATTAAAATTTACACAAAAAGTTACTGCTAGAAACATATTTAGATATAAGAAAAAATTTTTAATGACAATTATTGGAGTGGCAGGATGTACAGCTTTAATAGTAGCAGGATTTGGAATAAGAGATTCAGTAAGTCAAATGATTCCAACCCAATATGGTGAAATTTTTAAGTATGACGGAGTGGTTACTTTAAGTGATGACTTGACAGTAAGTAGAATAAAAGAAGAAACAGAAAACATAAAACAAGAAGAAAATGTTGAAGATACTATTGCTTGTTATATGAAAACAGTAGAAATAACCAATATAGAAAATTCTCAAACAATAAATTTAGTTGCAGTAGATTCAGAAGATAATTTATCTAACTTTATTGAAATTAGATCAAGAAAAAAAGAACAATACAAATTAGACGACGAAAAAGTAATAATATCAGACAAAATAGCAAGATTACTAAAAATAAAAGTAGGAGATAAAATTACAATTAAAAATACAGATGATATAGAAAAAGATGTAATAGTAGGAGCAATAACAGAAAATTATATATATCACTATATTTATATGTCTGAAGGATTATATAACTCATTATATGGAGAAAATAGCTACAAACCAAATACAATTTTAATAAAAGAAAAAGAAGGAATAAACTTAGATGAAGAAGAACAACTAGGTTCAAAATTATTACAAGATACTGAAACTATAGCAGGTGTAACATTCTTAAGCAATACAAAAGATATTTTTAGCGAAGTAATGGAAAAAATGGAATTAGTTGTTTATATACTAATAGTTGCAGCTGCTTTACTAGCGTTTGCAGTATTATATAATTTGTCTAATGTAAATATAAGCGAACGTATAAGAGAGCTTGCTACTCTTAAAGTATTAGGCTTCTATAATAAAGAAGTATTTAACTATATAACAAAAGAAACTAGAATATTAACAGCAATAGGCATATTGTTTGGATTAATTGCAGGATATTTCTTATCAATGTATATAATAAAAACTTGTGAATTGGATATGTTTATGTTCATACAAAAAGTAAAAGCAATGAGTTTTATATATGGACTTATAATAACAATAATATTTGCAGAAATTGTAAATGTTGCAGTAAAATATACACTTAAAAAAATAAGTATGACAGATTCATTAAAAAGTGTAGATTAATATACGTTCTGATGTTATAATATGGAAAATTACGATAATAATTTTGGAGGTTTCATAAATGTCTTACATAGAATTTAAAAATGTTGTAAAAGAATATACGGTTGGTGAAAATAAAATAAAGGCTTTAGATGGAGCAAATTTTGAAATAGAAAAAGGTGAATTAGTAGTAATTGTAGGACCAAGTGGAGCCGGAAAAACTACAGCACTAAACATCTTGGGTGGGATGGACTCGCCAACTTCAGGAGAAGTTATAATAGATGGAAAACATGTAGAAAATTATTCGGAAAGAGAATTAACATATTATAGAAGAGAAGATATAGGATTTGTATTTCAATTTTATAATTTAATACAAAACTTAACAGCTGTAGAAAATGTGGAACTCGCAACACAAATATGCAAAAATCCATTAAATCCTAAAAAAGTAATTGAAAAGGTTGGACTAAAAAACAGGCAACTAAACTTTCCATCTCAACTTTCAGGAGGAGAACAACAAAGGGTAGCTATAGCAAGAGCCATAGCAAAAAATCCTAAAATTTTATTATGTGATGAGCCAACAGGAGCATTAGATTATAATACAGGAAAGCAAATATTAAAACTTTTACAAGATACTTGTAGAAAAGAAAACATGACTGTAATCATAATAACTCACAATAGTGCAATAGCACCAATGGCAGACAAAGTTATACATTTTAAAAATGGAAAATCTGAAAACATAATAATCAATAAAGAGCCACAATCTATTGATGAAATTGAGTGGTAATAATATACAAATGAAATATAAAAGAAATACGAAATAGATCATAAATATTGATTATTAGTATTTCTTTTTGCATTGCAATATAAACGAAAAAATAAAAGGGAGATATGTTAGAAATACTAACAAAAATAGATAAATGAAAACAGCATATATAAAAGAAAATTTTAGAAAAATAAATAAAACGAAAACCAGATTTATTTCACTAGTATTAATAGTAACTTTAGGGGTGTTATTCTTTTCTGGGATGAATACAGTATCACCAGACATGGAGAAAACAATGAATGCATACTTAAAAGAATATAATGTGTCAGACATTCAAATATTGTCAGAGTTAGGTTTTACTGATGAAGATGTAAATGCAATAAAAGAGATTAACGAAGTAACAAATGTTATACCAAGCTATATTTATGATGCAATATTAGAAAAAGATGGAAAAAGAATGCCTGTAAGAACTAATTCTGTAAGCAAAAATCAAACTGTAAATCAAGTACAAATACTAGAAGGCAGATACATAGAAAAGGAAAATGAATGCTTAATTGATGAAAGATTAGTAGATGAACGAGGTTATAAAATAGGAGATGTAATAACATTAGAAAGTGGAAATGATGACGATATAAGTGAAACACTAAAATGCACTACATATACCATAGTTGGAAAAATAAGAATACCAACATATATTTCAAAATATTATGGCTCTACAGAACTAGAAAATGGAGAACTTTTAGGATGTTTATATCTATTAGATTCTGTATACAATACAGATATATATACAAGCATATATATAAAAACAAACATATCAGATAAAATTCCAAAACTAAATGATGAGTATCAAGAAAAATTAGAAACAATAGTAGACAAAGTTGAAAAAATAGGTGAAACGAGAGGAAAAATTAGATATGAAAACGTATATAATGAAAAATATGAAGAAATACAAAACGCCAAAAACAAAATTGCTGATGCACAAAATAAACTAAGAGAATCAAAAGAAGAATTAAAAAAAGCAAGAGAAAAGTTAAATGAATTATCACATCAAATATATATTGGACAAATAACTTTCAGCAAAACAGAAATTATCACAAAAACGCTATTTGAGCAATATTATAATAATTTACTAGAAGCAAAAACAAAATTAGATGATAATACTGGTCTTGTTACAGATTCACAAGAAAAATTAGATGCAGACAAGCAAAAATTAGAGGTTGCAAAGAAGGAATACGCAAATAACGAAGCGGAATTAAATAAATTAAATCTAGAAATAGAAAAATTACTTAAAATTTTAGAAAACTTAGATCATAATTCTAGCGATTATGCAATTTTAAACAGAAAAATACAATATTTAGAACAACAATATCAAAGTGGATTAAAGCTTTTATCGGAAGCCAAGGTTCAATTGGAAAATGCAGACAAAGAAATACAGGAAACACAACAAGAATTAAACATTGCAAAAGGACAGTTAGAAGAAGGAACAAAAGAATATATAAAAAATAATAATGAATATCAAAACAAGAACTTGCAATATCAAGGAGAAGTAAAGAAAACAAAAGACAGCTTAGAATATTATCAGAAGATGCTAGAAAACGGAAGAAAAACATATTATACAAATTTAAAATATTATGAAGAAGAATCTGAAAAAGCAAATAGTGAAATCGCAAACAAAGAAAAAGAAATACAAGATGCCGAAAACAAATTATCAAAAATAAGTGGAGAATGGAATGTAATAGGTTTATACGACAATCAAGGTTTTGTAGCATTTAAAAATGACTTAGAGAAAGTTGGAATAATGGGAAAAGTATTCCCTGTAATGTTCTTTGTAGTAGCAGCATTAGTATCTATAACAACTATTACAAGAATGATAGAAGAAGACAGAAGCACGATTGCAACAGAAAAAGCTTTGGGATATAGCAAAACATCAATAATATTAAAATATGTAATATATACAACTATTGCAGCAATAACAGGACTAGCATTAGGAACAATAATTGGTAGTTACATAATTACAAACATATTATATGAAGCATATAGAATATTATATTCTTCCCCAGACTTATTAATGGAGATAAACAAAAATTGCTTAATTATTGCTGCTATAATTACCTTTGTATCAACTGTTTTATGTGCAATAATAATTACAATTAAAGAATTAAATTGTAAAACAGCGGAATTAATGAGACCAAAAGCTCCAAAAGAAGGAAAAGAAATATTCTTAGAAAAATGTAATGGAATATGGAATAGATTTAGCTTTTTATTTAAAGTAAGCATTAGAAATATATTTAGATATAAAAGAAGACTTTTTATGGCAGTAATAGGAATAGCAGGTTGCACTGCATTAATATATTCCGGACTTTCGCTAAAAGAGTCAGTAGATAAGATAGCAACAAAACAATACGGTGAAATAAAATCATATGATATGCAGATAAATTTAGACTATGAGATGGACTATGAAACATTAAAAGAATCTTTAGAAAAAATTAGAGAAATAGATGAAGTTGAATCGGCAACATATGTAAGAGAAAAATCAACTGATATAGAAAAAAATGGAATAAGTAAGTCAATATTTTATTTAGTAGGACAACCAGAAGAAATATCAGATTATATAAAACTACAAAATAGAAAAAGCAAAAATAGTATAGAACTAAATGACAATGGTATAGTAATATCAGAAAAATTAGCTAATACTTTAAAAGTAAAGGTAGGAGACAAAGTAAAAATAGGAGAAAGCGGAAAACAAATAGAAGAAACAATAACTGGAATAACAGAAAACTATTTATTTAATTATGTATATATGACTCCTAGCGTATATGAAAATATATTTGGAGAAGAAATTTTGTATAACGAAATACTTGCAAACACAAACAAGTTAAATGAAATGCAAGAAAAAGAATTGGCTACAAAAATAAAAGAAGATGACAAAATTAGTGGTATCTCATTAGTCAGAGTAACCAATGAAGAATACATAAAAAGTTTAGAAAGCTTAATGACTATAGTATTTTTGTGCATAGGTTGTGCAAGTTTACTATCATTTATAGTTTTGTTCAATCTAAATAGTATCAACATCGAAGAAAGACAAAGAGAATTAGCAACAATAAAAGTTTTAGGTTTTTATGATAATGAAGTATCAAGTTATGTATTTAGAGAAAACGTTATACTTACCGTAATTGGTGGCTTAGTAGGACTTATTTTAGGAATCTTTATATTAGGACCAATAATGAAAAGTGGAGAAGTAGAAACAATATATTTGCCAGTAGAATTAAATTGGATAACTTTTGCCGTATCTTTTGCAATTACTATGGTATTTACTTTAATTACAGATAAAATAATGAATAAAAGATTGAAAAAAATTGATATGATAGAATCATTAAAAAGTGTAGAATAAAATTGTATAAAAGATATTTATTTTTATAAGATTTTATAGTAAACTATTTAAAGATAAAAATGTATATCTTAAAAAAATACGAAAGGGAAAATATATTTAAATTATTAAATATATGAGGTAAAAAAATGGAAAATAATATAGAAGAAGAAAAACACGAATTAGCTGTATTAGTAGAATTAGAACTATATGATGAAATAAGAAATATTCAAGTAGAAGGAGCTCCGGGCAGACGTTTAAAATTAGATGCAATGTTAAAATTTTCAGAAAAATATAGAGATAGATTTGAAAAAATACCATATGACGAATATTTAAGAATTATTAGTTCAATATTGGAGAAAACAGAAAATAATATACAAAAAATAAATAGAGATGAAGATGATGATCGAGACCTATAAATGTAGCTAAAAAAGAAAGAGAGAAAAATATGAGAAATAGAAGAAACACAAGAAGAAAAAATATAGTATTAGATACAATTACTAATAAAAATTTTATAATAATAGTGTCCGTGCTACTAGCAATAATGATTGTATCTATGGGAATAATTCAATATAGAAAATATCAAGACAAAAAATTGTTAGCACAACAAGCAAAAAAATTAGAAGAACAAACAGAAGAGATATTTACGGCAATAGAAAATAACTTTCATTCTACTACAACTGCTAACGGAGAAAATATCAAGATTAGAACAGCTAAAATTGCAGCAGTAGGAGATATATTGTGTCAAATGGACATGATAGAAGATGCTCATTCAGAAGGTGAATACGACTTTTCTAGTATGTTTTCTAATATAACTAAATTCGTAAAAGATTCTAATATTGCTGTAGGAACATTAGAAACGAACTTTGTAAATAGAGATTATTCAGGAGTAGGAAAATACAATAGTCCGATAGAATTTTTAAGAGCAATAAAACAATCAGGTATAGGCTTAGTATCTGTAGCACATAATCATGCACTTGATTATGGAATTGATGGATTAAATGAAACTATTAATAAAGTACAGGAAGAAAATATAAGTATAACTGGTGTTGCAAATAATAAAGAAAACGAAAATAAAGAGTTTACAGGAAATATAAAAGAAATAAATGGTATAAAGATTGCTTTTATAGGGTACACATATGGGTTAAGTAATGAAAAAGAATTAACAGAAGAAGAAAAAGCATTTGCAAATATATATTCTGAAGAACTAGCAAAAAAGGACTTAGAATATGCAAAAGCAAATTCTAATTATATTATAGCTATAATGCATTGGGGAGATGTAAACACATCAACTGTGTCTGAGTATCAAGAAAATGTAACTAATTTTTTGATAGATAATGGAGTAGATATGATTTTAGGTACACACCCTGCTGTAGTAGAACCAATGAAAATAATTCAAAATAGTGAAGGCAAAAACATATTAGTTGCATATTCTCTAGGAAATTACATATCAACATTAAAATATAAAAATGCAGATGTAGAACTTATACTTAATATTCAAATAGCTAAGAGTTCGGACTCAGATAAAGCAGTATTACAAAAAGTAGACTATATACCAATATATTTATTAGATAATGGAACAAAAGCAGAAAATAGATTTGAGTTAACTGATATGAAACAACTTGCAAGAGACTATGCAAATGGAGATACAAGCAAAATATCAAGACAAACATATGACAAATTAATAACAAAATTAGATGAGTTGCAAAAAATTGTTAATGGACATTAGAAAAAAGGAATGTGAATAAAATGAATATAGGATTTGTATCATTAGGATGTAGTAAAAATTTAGTAGATACAGAAATGATGATTGGAGTTTTTAAAGAAAATAATTTTAATATAGTAAATGATCCAAGTAAAGCAGATGTAATAGTAGTTAATACTTGTGGATTTATAGAACATGCTAAAGAAGAAGCTATAAATACAATATTAGAGATGGCTGAATATAAAAAAACGTCAAAATGTAAAGTACTAATAGCAACAGGTTGCTTAGTAGAAAGGTATAAAGACGAGCTACAAAAAGCACTTCCAGAAGTTGATATATTTTTAAAATACAGCGACTATGCAGAATCAAAAGGAAACTCAGCTGAGATATTTACTAAAGTTTTAAAAGAAATAGAGCAAAAAAACAAAGAATATAAAAACACTGCACTAAATTTTATGAATAGAGTAATTACAACAGGAGAACAATATGCATACTTAAGAATAGCAGAAGGTTGTAGCAATAGATGCACATATTGCGCAATTCCATATATTAGAGGACCATTCATAAGTAGAAAATTAGAAGATATAATAGAAGAAGCCAAAATGCTAGTAAAATCAGGTAGAAGAGAATTAATTTTAATAGCTCAAGATACATCAAAATATGGCATAGATATTTATGGAAAACCAAAATTAGCAGAACTATTACAAGAATTGTGTAAAATAGAAAATTTAAAATGGATAAGATTTTTATATACATATCCAGAAGATGTAACAGATGAATTGATAAAAGTAGTAAAAGAAAATGAAAAAATATGCAAATATTTTGATATACCAATACAACATATTTCTAACAAAGTTTTAAAAAGAATGAATAGAAAATGCACAGGAGAAAGTATTAAAGATACAATTAAAAAATTAAGAAAAGAAATTCCTGAAGTTGTAATAAGAACTACAGTAATGGTTGGCTTTCCTGGAGAAACACAGGAGGACTTTGAGGAACTATATAACTTTGTAAAAGAAGCAAAATTTGATAAATTGGGAGCGTTTACATATTCAAAAGAAGATGGAACACCGGCCTCAAGATTAAAAGAACAAATACATCACATGACAAAAAAAGCAAGATACAACAAGATAATGAAATTACAACAAGAAATTTCAAAAGAAAATGAAAATAAACAAATAGGCAAAGAATTAGAAATACTAATAGAAAACATAACGCCGGACAAAAAATATTATATTGGAAGAAGTTACATGGATGTTCCAGGTATAGATGGAATTGCTTATGTAGAAAATAATGTAAGTGAAAACTTAATTGGAAAGTATATAAAAGCAAAAGTAATATTAGTTAAAGAATATGATATATTTTGCTTACTTGACATTTAAACTAAAGTGTAATATAAAATAGTAAGGAAAAATTTTTTAGGAGGTATATATATTATGGAATTGAAAGGATCAAAAACAGAGAAAAATTTAATGGAAGCATTTGCTGGAGAATCTCAAGCAAGAAATAAATACACATATTTTGCAAGTGTTGCAAAAAAAGAAGGATATGAACAAATTGCAGCATTATTTTTAGAAACTGCAGAGAACGAAAAAGAACATGCTAAAATTCATTTTAAATATTTAAATGGAATTGGAGATACAAAAGCTAATTTAGCAGCTGCAGCAGCAGGAGAAAACTATGAATGGACAGATATGTACGATAGAATGGCTAAAGAAGCAGATGAAGAAGGATTTACAGAAATAGCTGCTAAATTTAGAGGTATAGCTGCTATAGAAAAAGAACACGAAGAAAGATATAGAAAATTATTAGAAAACGTAGAAAATGGAGAAGTATACAAAAAAGGAAGTATTACAATATGGAAATGCAGAAATTGTGGACATATAGTTGTTGGAACAGAAGCACCAAGTATTTGCCCTGTTTGCAATCATCAACAAGCATACTTCGAAGTAAAATCAGAAAATTATTAAATAAATTTAGATTAAAGAGTTGTCAATAAAAT
>CALXBZ010000033.1 GCA_944386665.1 uncultured Clostridia bacterium | reverse complement strand
AAATTCTAGTACGTACATATATTTCTATAAATTTAAAAAATCTGTATTCTACTTTAAAATTATAGTAATATGTATTATCGAATTCTTTTATATAAAATTGTCTGTTATCCATAAATACCCTTGAAGATACTAGTATTGCTCTATATTCTTCATTGCTTTCAATGTTTTTAAATTTATCCTTTGTAACTTTTCCAGCTTTAATTTCAAAAGAGATTGCTATTGTAAATATTAACATGGTTTGTAAAATTCTATTATTTGTATTTGGATAGTCTTTGTTTACCATATCAAATATTTTCTTAAAATCATTTAATGCATGTTTTAAAATTCTTAAATTTCTTGTTCCACTTTTGTTAAAAGTTGAAGTAATTAGGTGTGAATTCTCTCTTAAAAATCTTATTAATTCTGGATACCTTTCATATCTCATTAATAAGCCGTTTATTATATACGTAAATTCTGGAGCATACTCAAAAGTTTCACCTATTAATTTTTCTTTTATTCTTTCATAATCATTTGCTTTGTCAAACACGTATTCTATTGTATCCTGAATACGTTGTACCATAGGCTCATCTGTTTTTATATTAAGCTTATTCTCTTTGTCTAACAAATAAGTTGCAATGAAAGTTTTCATTTCTAAGTTACTACTTTTTAATTTAGTTGCTAACTCTTTTTCATTACATATTATTATGGTTTTTATGTGATCATGCTCAACAAAGTTATTAATGTAACCTAATATATCTATAACGTCAACATTTGCTCTTTCTAAGTCATCAAAACAAAGGACTTTATCTTCTGTGGAGAAAAATTCTTCATAATTTATTTTATCTCCATTTTGTGTAACTCCAAAAAAGTTTGCCATATCAAGTCCTGTTTTTGCATATTCTGGTATAAATTTTTCACCTTTAGAGCCCATGTATTTTTTTAAATTTTTGTCCATTAATTGAGTGGTTTCTATAAATATTTTTTTACTTATTTCTTCTAAATTTGATATTCCATATAAAGACATATATATAGTGGTGTATTTTTTTCCATTTACTTGCATTGCTTCTATTTTGTTTCTTATTTTATGATTCCAAAAATAAGTTTTTCCGCTTCCCCACTCGCCATTTATCATTATTGCATAGTCTGTATAGTCAGCTCTTATATAGTCAAGTATGCTTTCTACTAAATCGTCCATTATATATCTCCTTTCATATATTTTAATCTTTTGCAATTGTTAATATTCCAATACTTTTGGGTTCTAGCTTTCTTAAAATTCTTGCACATTCATTAGCTGTACTCCCTGTGGTATATATATCATCGAATATTAAAATATTTTTTATATTTTTATAATTTATTTTTGTATTACTAATATTTTTTAAATTGTAAACATTCACGGAATTTTTTATCCTGTCTTTTTTATTTAGAGTACTTTGAGGTACTGTATTTTTATTTTTTTCTAAAATATTAGCATATTCTAATCCATCAATATTTTTTGCTATTTCCTTTGCTATAAGTTCAGTTTGATTATATCCTCTTTCTTTCCTTCTTTTATTATGTATTGGAGTTGGAATTATTATATCATAAGATGTTAAAATTTCACACATTTTTTTATTATTTAACAAAATTCTCACAAAAGTTTTATAATAATATGCTTTGTCATTAAATTTATATGCTAAAATTTTATCTCTTATAAAATTATATTTAAACATATAAATATGTTCATCATAATATTTTGACTTATATTTTATTTGACGAACTTGCTCTATTTTTTCAATTTCTTTTTTACATTTTTCACACAAAAAATTGTTATTTATATTTCCGCAAAAAGCACATGTTGGTGGGTATATTAAGTTTATTATCTTATCAAATAGTTCTATTTGTATCCTCCTTCAAAGCTTTTTAGTTTTCTAATTTGAATTTTAGGCCCGTGTTTCTTTGTTTAGTTGTATTGTTTTGAATCATGTAATTTACTACGCTTTGAGGACCTATTACTATTAATAATTTTTTTGCTCTTGTCATTGCTGTGTATATTAAATTTCTTGTTAGTAGCATTGGTGCACTTTGACTTACTACAAGTATTACAACATCAAATTCACTACCTTGAGACTTATGCACTGTAATTGCATATGCGTGTTCTAGTTGTTCTAAATCTGCATTATCATATGTAGCAATCTTTCCATCATCAAATTTTACTTTTATAGTCTTATTCTCTTTATTTATATTTTCTATAATACCTAATTCACCATTAAAAATTCCATTACCAAGTTCTTTTTTAAACTCTTCGTCGTATTCTTTTTCCCATAGTATATTATAGTTATTTTTAGTTTGCATTACTCTGTCTTGCTCTCTAAATTTTATATCACCAAATTCTTTTTCATTTTTTTCTTCCTCTAATGGATTTAGTTCTTTTTGTACTAATATATTTAATTCTTTTGTTCCCAATTTTCCCTTTTTCGTAGGAGTTATAATTTGAATATTGCTTAAAAAATCATAATCTCCATATGTTTTTAGTCTACCTTTACACAAGCTAATCACAGTTTGTTGAATTTTTTCTTGATTTACTTCATTTATATAGAAAAAGTCATCTAATAATTCTATATTTTCTTCATCTAGTTTAGTGTTTTTAATCTTCCCTTCAATAAAATTTTTACCTTCGTTTACTCTATGTGCATTTACTATTATTTTGCTTTTTGCAGCTTGTCTAAAAATCTGATTTAATCTAATTGTATAAACCTGCTCTGAATCTATTAGGTCTTTTAAAACACTTCCAGGTCCAACTGATGGAAGTTGGTCTATGTCTCCAACTAAAACTAGTTTTGTTCCTTTATATATAGCTTTTACAAGGTAATTCATTAAAAACATATCTAGCATTGAAGCTTCATCAACAATAATTATATCTCCATCTATTGGTGTAACTAATAAATTTGTATTAAAATTGTCTGTATCGTCTGCCATTCCAGCAATTTCTAGTAGTCTATGCAAAGTTTTTGCTTCTTCTCCTGTTGTTTCTGTCATTCTTTTAGCAGCTCTTCCTGTTGGAGCACAAAGCACTGGTTTCATTCCATGCTTTTTATATAATTCAATAATTGCTTTGATAATTGTTGTTTTTCCTGTACCCGGACCACCTGTTATAATGCATACATTGTTCTCATTTATGCTCTCTATTGCTTCTTTTTGCTTTTCTGATAATTTTATATCTATGTTTTTTTCTATTCCATCTAAGTCTTTTTTTAATGTTTTTATTACTTTAACATTTTCTGCATTTCGTAATCCTATTATTTTTTCTGCTATATTTTTTTCTGCTTCATAAAATGGTTTTGAGTATACCCATTCTTGACCATTTTCTCGTTCTTCGAGCACTAATTCTTCTTTTGCTTTCATGTTTATTATTGTATCTTCTATGCTATTAATATCTACATTTAATAAATCTTGTTCATATTTTAAAAGATTATCATATAGAACGCATGAATTTCCATTTAATCCTATTTTCTCTAATCCATATTTTATTCCACTTCTAACTCTCTTATAGTTGCTTTGGTCAACTCCTAATTCTAGTGCAATTTTATCTACCTTTTCAAAATTCACTTTACTTGCGACATCTAATAATATGTATGGATTTTCACTTATTTTCTCTAAAGCTCCTTCTCCGAGCTTTTTATACACGTTTTCTGCACTTTGTGGTCCTATTCCAAATTTATCTAAAAAGCCTACTATTTGCCATATTTCCCAATTTGCTAAAAATTGTTCAGCAATTTCAAGTGCTTTTTCTTTATTGATTCCTTTTATTAGAGTTAGTTTTTGTGGCTCTAATTTAATTACATTAATAGTATCTTTTCCAAATTTATCTACTATTTTTTTTGCCGTAGCTGGTCCTATTCCTCTAAAATTGCCATTGGCTAAATATTTTTCTAATGCCTCTGGAGTTGTTGGCATTATTTTTTCAAATGTAGCAATTTTAAATTGCTCCCCATAATCTGGATGTTTAACTATATCTCCTGTTATTTTTAAATTATCTCCTTCATTTACAAAAGGCAAATAACCAACAATAGTAGCCTCCTCTGAATTAGTAGTTTCAAAGGTGGCTACTGTATAACTGTTTATTTCATTTTTATATATAATATCAATTACTTGACCTTCTAATTGCAATTTTCTTCCTCTATTCTTTACTTTATTTATTATCTCATTTGTATTTTTGCCTTTGCATAGTTCTCATTTAACTTACATTATACTATCACAAAACTTTGTTCTTTTCAATCAAATTAATATACAATATTAATACATTTTGTTTAAAATTTTGACAGTTATTTTTATTAAGGCTGAATTTTATAGAATATAAAATAAATTTTAGATAAAACTTTTTTTGAATCAACTTATTTGTTTTAAATATTTTATGAATAAAAAGTTTAAACCTCAACCCTAATTCATCTATTTTGAATTAAGTTTGAGGCTTAAATTTATTTTATCGTTCGCTTAAAAGCATAAGACAAATTATATTTCTCATTTATTATTATTCTAGCTATATTAAATTTATATAATTATTTTATTGTCCATCCTTCTTCAGAATCACCTTCTAATTGGATATTATGCTCTAAAGATACTACAGGACGAGCAACACAACTAATACTATTAGAATTTCCATTAGAACGATACAGCCAACCATGGTTTAGATTGCCAATGTCTAAAAGGCGCACACTGAAATATGAAAAATCGCTTAAGAAGTGAATCGCGCGAGAAGCTAACCATTGTGTTATATTACTATCTCCAGTTCCTTTGGTTATCATATTCGCTACATTAGCATCTGTTATTTGAGATGAAATACTATAAGAATAATATGTATTTTCTATTTTTTCACTTTCTTTTGGATTATTTACACTTATAGTTTCTATTGATCCTGGTATTCTAAATATTTGATAATCTGCATTTGTTATATTAATCCATCCACTCCATGTTTGTCCGTTATCTGTCGATTTACTATATTGCATATTCCCTTTTTCTGTTGAAAATCCATATTTATATAAAATTCCATATCCATTAAATGTTTCTGGCTTAAAATTAGATAATTTATTTATGTCTTCTACATTTAAACTTCTTGCATTTTCTGCATATTCTCCTTTTCCGTATAACTCATTACATGCTGTATTTAACACTTCTTCTCCATTTAAATATCCTGTTTCTCCTGCTAATGTTACTGTTGTCGTTGTTGGATTATCACTGATTAATTCTAATCCTCCATTTTCCCCTATTCCCAATATTCTCCATCCTAAATTTTCTGTTGTTAATGTTTGTTGTTCTGTATGTCCACTTTCTGTTGTTTCTATTTGTGTACTTCCTGTTCCTTCATCATAGTTTAATACATAATCTCCTACTTTTAACGTTATTTCTCCATTTGTAATTTCATATCCAGTTTGTGTCCATTCTGATAAAACTACACTTCCATTTTCTTTTATTATAACGTTATTTCCATCTACTACTACTGTTGCTGGTAAACTGTCTATTGGATTGTCTGTTATCATTCCTCCATTATGTGTTAATCCTTCAACATTTTTTAAATTGTTATTTAAATCAGATATATTAATTTTTCCTGTTTTATCATAACTTCCTTGTACTTCTAATCCTACTTTTTCTTCTGCTGTTGCTTTTTTATTTTCTTCTTTCGCATTATTTGCTTTTGTTAATATTCCATTTTCTCCTGTTAGCATTGATATACTTACTCCTGCTAATATTAGTAATACTATTATTGTTACAACAAGTGCAACTAGCGTAATTCCTTTTTGTCTATTGTTTTTCATCTTTCATTTCTCCTTTACTTTTGTATATCTAACTTAAAACAAGTTAAATATATAGTAACTTATTTTAAGTTAAAAGTCAATAGTTTTTATTTTGTATTTTATAATTACTTTTAAGAGGTGTATTTATGTACAAGAGAATTCGTGAATTAAGAGAGGACCATGATTTAACTCAAAAGCAAATTGGAGAAATGTTAAATATGTCACAAACTGGGTATAATCAATATGAAATAGGAAAAAATGATATTCCAACAAAAATATTAATTAAATTGGCTGATTTTTACAACACAAGTATTGATTATCTTCTTGAAAGGACTGATATATTAGAGCCCTATAAATCTAATAAAAAATAAAATGCTAAAAAACTATTAATTTTTTGGCATTTTATTTTTATTAACCTTTTTATAAATATTCCATATAATAATATTAACCATACCCTTAAAATTTGAATTATATTTATAGGAGGTAACTTTTATGCTAGATTTTATTCTAACCTCCATATTGTGGATTTTAGCATTATATGGATTATTTGAAATATTAAAAACTATAGTTCATGTGCATAAATACCCTAGAAGTTCATTTACTGACACTTCTTTTGTTATAACTGTACATAATCAAGAAAATAGTATCGAATACTTTTTGCGCCTATTTATTTATAAAATGCTATATGACAATTTAAGTATTCCTGAAATTATTATTGTGGACTTAAACTCTAGTGATAATACTCTTAATATTATACGTACTTTTTCTAGAGATTTCTGTTTTATAACTGTTTTAACTCTTGATGAGTATCTGTCTTTACTTAAACAACCTGCATCTAATGAAAGTTATCTTACTAATTTATAATTAACTTATAAAAAATCAAACAAAAAATAAAAAACACGTTATTTACGTGTTCTTTATTTATATTAAACTATATTAATTCTAATATAACTGTTTCTGCAGCGTCTCCTCTACGTTGACCTTTCTTTATTATTCTTGTATATCCACCTTTAACATCTTTGTATTTTGGTGCTAATTCATCGAATAATTTTGTTGGTAAATCAACATTTTTTCCATCTGCATCTTTAACTTTGTTGATATTTCTCATCATTTTTCTTCTTGCATTTAGCTTTGATGGCATATCTTTCTTTCTTTTTTCAGTAGTTTCTTCTCTTACTACTTTTAAGTATTCATTACCATTTTTGCTTTTTACAAGCTCTGTAACTTTATTTCCTTTTTCGTCTAATTTTGCTCTTGAAACTTTAACTTCAACTTCTTCAAAATTTCCAGCTTCTTTTACTGCTAGAGCTATTAAAGAATCAGCTATTGCTTTTGTTTCTTTAGCTCTTGTTTCAGTTGTCTCAATTTTTCCATGCCATAATAAGTCTGTTACTTGAGATTTAAGCATTGCTAGACGTATGTCAGTTGTTCTTCCTAATTTTCTATTTGTTGCCACTTTTTTCACCTTCCTTTAATCATCATTGCTTGCGAAGTCTAAACCTAATGAATGTAATTTGTTAGTTACTTCATCTAATGATTTTTTACCTAAATTTCTTACCTTCATCATTTCAGCTTCTGTCTTATTGGTTAAATCCTCTACAGTAGATATTCCTGCTCTCTTCAAACAGTTGAATGATCTTGCAGACAATTCTAAATCTTCTATTGAAGTTTCTAATACTTTCTCTTTTTTAGATTCTTCCTTTTCTACCATTACCTGAGTATTTTTACTTATTTCTGATAAATCAATGAATAATTCTAAATGTTCTGTCATTATTTTAGCAGCTAGACTTAATGCCTCATATGGTTTTAAACTTCCGTCAGTCCATAATTCTATTGTAAGTTTATCTAAATCTACCATTTGACCAACTCTAGTATTTTCTACTGAATAGTTTACTTTTTTTACAGGTGTATATATAGAATCTATTGGAATAACTCCTATTGGCATTTCTGGTGTTTTGTTCTTTTCTGCATTGTTATATCCTCTGCCACGATTTGCTGTCATTTCCATTGTTAGATGTCCACCTTCAGATACAGTTGCAATATGTAAATCTGGATTTAGTATTTCTACTGTACCATCTGTTTCAATATTAGCTGCTGTAACCTCTCCTTCACCTTGGAAGTTAATTCTTAGAGTTTTTTGTTCATCTCCATTTACCTTAATTCTTACCATTTTTAAGTTAACTATAATTTCAGGTACATCTTCAACTACGTTTGGTATTGTAGTAAATTCATGGGCTGCTCCATCTATTTTTACAGATGTAATTGCTGCTCCTGGAAGTGAAGAAAGTAGTATTCTTCTTAATGAATTTCCTATTGTAATACCATATCCACGCTCTAGTGGTTCGCATGTAAATTTAGCATAATTTCTATTGTTATCCATCTCTAAGCATTTAATATTTGGCTTTTCGAATTCTATCATTTTTACCTCCTAATATAAATATACTGGATTAATATATTTACAACTTTTCTATTAATATAACCTATTATTTAGAGTAAAGCTCTACTATTAAATGTTCCTCAACAGGTAGGTCAATGTCTTCTCTTGTTGCTAATGTTACAACCTTTCCACTTAATTTTTCTTGATCTTTTTCAAGCCAAGTTGGAACTGGTCTACTGCTATTTTCTTCTACTGCAATTTTAATTGCCCCATTATCTTTTCTAATTTCTCTTACAGAGATTAAATCTCCAGCTTTTACTAGATAAGATGGTATATCAACTTTTTGTCCGTTTACTTCAAAAGCACCATGTGTTACAAGCATTCTTGCTTGTGCTCTTGAGCTTGCAAATCCTAATCTATATACTACATTATCTAATCTTCTTTCTAATATTTGAAGTAATACTTCACCTGTTTTTCCCTTGCTATTTGAAGCCATTTCGAAGTATTTTCTAAATTGTTTTTCTCCTACTCCATAGAAAGCTTTTGTTTTTTGTTTTTCTCTTAACTGTGTGCCATATTCTGAAATTTTGCTCTTCTTTTGACCATTTTGTCCTGGTGCATAATTTCTTCTTGTTATGCTACATTTATCTGAATAGCATCTTGAACCTTTTAAGAACAATTTTTGTCCTTCTCTACGGCAAATACGGCATTGTTCGTCTTTATATCTTGCCATTTTATATTTCACCTTCCTTAATTATTTCACAATCTTTATTTATTAATTATTATATTTTCATGTTGCATAATAAAAAATTATACACGTCTTCTTTTTGGTGGTCTACAACCATTGTGTGGTATTGGAGTAACATCTTTAATTGATGTTATTTCAAGTCCAGCTGTTTGTAATGATCTTATTGCAGACTCACGACCAGCACCTGGTCCTTTTACAAATACATCAACTGTTTTTAGTCCATGTTCCATTGCAGCTTTAGCAGCTGTTTCTGCAGCTTCTCCTGCAGCAAATGGAGTGCTTTTTCTTGAACCTTTAAATCCTAATTCTCCAGCACTAGCCCATGATAAAACATTACCTTGAGTATCTGTTATAGTAACTATAGTATTGTTAAAACTAGAATGAATATGAGCCATACCTTTTTCTATATTTTTTCTGTCTCTTCTTCTAGTTGGTTTCTTTGCTAAATTCTTTGTAGCCATTTTTTAAGTTTTCCCTCCCTTTGGATTTTGGATATTTATTATTAAACTTTATTTTTATTTCTTGCTTTTGCTTACTAATTTTCTTGGTCCTTTTCTTGTACGAGCATTTGTTTTTGTTCTTTGTCCTCTTACTGGAAGACTTCTTCTATGTCTTGTACCTCTGTAACAACCAATTTCTGTTAGTCTTTTTATATTTAATGCAACTTCTCTTCTTAAGTCACCTTCTAGAATATAACCTTCCATTGCATTTCTTATTGCTTGTACTTGATCATCTGTTAAATCTTTTACCCTAATATCTGGATTTATTCCAGCTTTTTTTAATATTTCTTGAGAACGAGATAATCCTATTCCATATATATATGTAAGTCCTATTTCAATTCTCTTTTCTCTAGGTAAATCAACTCCTGCTAAACGAGCCATTTTGCACCTCCAAATGTTATTTTTATTATTTTTGTTTTCTTGCTTTTTAAAAATCGCTAAAGGTGAAATGTACCAATTTAATTCTTTTAAATTTTAACTCATATTATAATTTTAGAGGTGTTTTATAATATTTGTTTAATTTATAGTTTCTTAAACTAGTCTTTAACTATTTTATAAGCATATATATAAACACAAACCTTAAATTTATTGGATATGGAAATACCATATTCAACAGCCGCTAATCTCGATTTGTGTTAATATCTATTTTTTTATTATCCTTGTCTTTGTTTATGCTTAGGATTTTCGCATATTACTCTGATGACACCTTTTCTTTTAATTACTTTACATTTGTCACACATTTTTTTTACTGATGGTCTAACCTTCATTATTCTGCACCTCCTAAAAAAATTTTATATATTAGTATTAGATATTACTTTGCTCTCCAAGTGATCCTTCCTCTTGTTAAGTCATATGGTGATAGTTCCACTTTAACCTTATCTCCAGGAAGAATTTTTATATAGTTCATTCTTAATTTTCCAGAGATGTGAGCTAATATCTGATGACCATTTGCTAACTCTACTTTAAAATTTGTATTTGGTAGTGTTTCTACAACAGTACCTTCTACTTCAATAACATCTTCTTTCGACATTATTTCCCCTCCGTATCTTCTAATGTATTTTGTTTTAAAAATACAATATAGCTATTATACACATAATAGCTTATATAGTATATAACATTTTTATAATAATGTCAATATTTCTGGATCATTTTCTGTAATTAATATTGTATTTTCATAATGAGCTGCTAAGCTTCCGTCCTCAGTAATTATTGTCCATCCATCATCTAATTCTAAAATATCTGGTTTCCCCATAATTACCATTGGTTCTATTGCTAGAGTCATGCCTGGTTCAAGTCTTATTCCACGTCCTGCTTTTCCGAAGTTTGGAATACCTGGATCTTCATGCATGCTTTCTCCGATTCCATGCCCTTGGAATTCCCTTACAACACTATATCCATTTTTTTCAACAAATTCACCTATTGCATGAGAAATATCTCCTAATCTGTAGCCTTTTTTAGCAAACTTTATTCCTTCAAAAAATGCTTGCTTTGTTACTTCAACTAGTCTTTGTGCTTCTTTACTTACTTTTCCAACTAAATATGTTCTACAACAATCCCCATTAAAGCCATCTTTGTAAGCAACTAAATCAACACTTATAATATCTCCCTCTTTTAATATTTCTCTTTTAGAAGGAATTCCATGTATGACAACATCATTAATAGATGCACATATTGAGCCCGGAAATGCTGGTACTCCCTTTATTCCACTTGGATACCCTTTTTCAGCTGGAATTGCTCCATTCTTTCTCATAGTATCTTCTGCAATTTTATCTAATTCCAGTGTAGATATTCCAGGTCTAATTGCTGCCTCTACTGCCTTTTGAGCTAGGTTTGCTACCCTACAAGCCTCTCTCATTTTTTCTATTTCGTTTTTATTTTTAATACTTACCACTCTAATTCGCTACCCTTCTTGTACGTTTTGGGACAGTCCCCAAACGTACAAACTGTCCCTAACTGAACATTTTATTTAATTCTTTTTAATACATCTTCTGCTACGTCTTTTCCTAATCTATTAATTCTTTCGCTTACTTCTTCTGTAATTAATACACCTTTATTTGTATAGAAATCTATTAGTGGACTTGTTTTCTCATCATATATTGCTAGTCTTTGTTTTATTGCATTTTCGTCACTATCGTCTTCTCTTTGTACTAATTTTGCTCCACAGTTATCACAAATTCCTTCTACTTTTGATGGATGCATTGTTAAATTGTATGTTGCTTTACATTGTGGATTTGAGCAAACTCTTCTATTTAAAATTCTTTCAATTATTTCGTCTCTTGGTGTTGTTAGGTTTATTACCATATCAACTTTTTTACCTTTTTGAGATAGAATTTC
This sequence comes from uncultured Clostridia bacterium, assembly GCA_944386665.1. Classification (GTDB taxonomy): domain Bacteria; phylum Bacillota; class Clostridia; order TANB77; family CAG-508; genus CAG-245. The sequence goes on along the minus strand of CALXBZ010000033.1, from coordinate 595 downwards.
ATCTAATTTTTTTGCTTGCTCTACTGTACGTGGAAATCCATCCAATATAGCTCCATTTTTACAATCATCTTGCGCCAATCTGTCTATTACCATTGGTACTGTAATTTCATCTGGTACTAATTGTCCTTTTGATATATATTCATTAGCTTTATTTCCTAATTCTGTTTTTTCTGAAATGTTTGCTCTAAATATATCTCCAGTAGAAATTTGTGGCCATCCTGTACTTTTGCTAAGCAATCCTGCAACTGTTCCCTTTCCTGTTCCTTGAGCTCCTAACATAATTAAATACATAAAAGTTTCTCCTTTCAATTTAAGCGCCTCTAATATATAATTAGAGGCCTATTTTCTTTGATATTCTTATTTTATTTCATTTTTTATAATTTGTCAATTATATTTGTACCTTAGATACTATTAATTTCTAGCATCTTTCGCTAATAATTTAAATTGCTTTTCTTATTCATAAAATTTATGAAAGTATAGATTATTTTTTATACGCAAAAAGAGCGCCAGCATATATCGAGGCTGCTGAAAAAGTAGCTGAAAATTAGCTCTCAAAAAAAGCGTGAATTGGAAAATATTTTTTCTAATTCACGAT
>CALXBZ010000032.1 GCA_944386665.1 uncultured Clostridia bacterium | reverse complement strand
CTTGTAGAAATTTATATGGAAGATATTATGGACAGGAGTTCGACTCTCCTCATCTCCACCAATGACGTATCTGTTCGAACTAACAGATAGAAAAAATCATTCAAGTAGTTGGATGATTTTTTTCTTTGCCCAAAAAACATCATCCAATATTCTAAAAAGAAAGGATGGTGCTTGAAATGAAGATAATTAAAAAAGAATTACGATTTGAGGAAAACTTAAAGAAAAGATTAGAATTTATATGTGATTTCTCAAAGGTTACTCCTACTTTTGTTAATGGTAGCATAAGAAAAATTGAGAAAACCAATATTTCTTATATTGAGCCACATAGAGTGATAGTAAAAGATACTACATTTCTCGTCTTTAACTATTCTAATGATGTTTATATATCCAATCTGACAAAAAAGATAAAATTATCAGAATTAGAAGATTATATAAACAGCATAAAATAGCCAAAAAGTTTGACATTTCTGAAAATCGTGATATAATACTGACAATAAATTAATTATGTTTACTCGCTAGGAGCTGATAATATGTTTGTGGGTTATTTCAAGAAAATATATTGTATTACAGATATAGTCAAGAGATGTCAAGAATAACTTGTGTGTATTCTTTGATGTCTCTTTTTTGTTAGGAGGTTTATAAATTGGTTGAGGAAAAGAAAAAATGTGGATTATATATGAGGGTTTCTACTGAAGACCAAGTACGTGAAGGCTTTAGTCTTCCAGAACAAAAAGAACGATTAGAAGCTTATTGTAAGTTTAAGGGTTATGAAATTATAGATTATTATCAAGATGCTGGAATAAGTGCAAAAACAGGTAATTATAGACCAGAGTTTGAAAGGTTAAAAGAAGATATTAAATCTAAAAAGATAAATACAATTATTTCTTTAAAATTAGATAGATTTACAAGAAGTATTTATGATTGGGAAGAACTTATTACATTTTTAGATGAAAATGATGCTTATATAGATTGTGTTAATGACGATATAAATACAACTACCGCAAATGGTAAGATGATTTCAAGGCTTTTAGTAAGTGTAAGTCAAAACGAAATTGAAAGAACTAGTGAGAGAACAAAAATAGGCTTAGCAGGTGCAATAAAACAAGGTCATATTCCTCATATTGCTCCTTTAGGCTATAAACATGAAAATAAAACTCTTGTAATTGATTATTCTACGAAAGATGTTGTTGTTAGAATATTTGATTTATACTATAATGGCTATTCTTATCAGAAAATAAGTACATTATTTAATGAAGAAAAAGTTTTAGGTAAAAATAACTGGAGAGATTCAACAATACAAAATATTCTTCAAAATGAAATATATAAGGGAGACTTTGTTCACGGAAAGAGAACTAAAACCCCTACTTATTACGAAAATGTTGTAGAACCTATTATCTCTAAAGAAATGTGGGAAGATTGCCAAGTTCAAAAAAAGAAAAACTCAAGGAGCTTTCAAAGAACACTAACCTATTTATATTTACAGAAATTAAAATGTCCTAAATGTAATCGTATTTTAGGTGGTAAAGCTACTACTAAGAAAAATGGAACCCCATACTTCTACTATTATTGTAATGATTGTAAAATATCCGTTAAAGCAAATGCAATAAAGAAGTTTTGTGATGAAAATAATATAAATGATAAAATTATTCTTACTGATGATGCAGGCTTATGTATTGATAAATTAAATGGTGAACCAGGTGTTTATTCTGCTAGATATGCAGGAGAAAATGCTTCGCAAGTTCAAATATTAGAAAAAGTATTAAGAAAAATGAACCAATATCAAAGCAAAGAAGAAAGGACTTGTACTTTTGTATGTGTTTTAACAGCAATTCTTCTAGATGGAGAAACAATAGTGGCAAGAGGAGAGTGTAAGGGAACAGTTGCAAAAACTCCTGGTAAATTAGGAGGTCTTACTTATGTACCAATTTTTATTCCAGAAGGATTTGATAAACCATTGAGTGATTTAGATGAAAAAACTTATGAAACTACACATAATCATAGAGACTTGGCAGTAAAAAAGCTATTACAGGAATTTGGAAAGAGAAATATTGAATAAATTTAAAATAAAACTTCTTTATATGGGTTTAAAATTTTAATTTAAGAAAAGGGGATTTAATTCCCCTTTTTATTGTATAAATTTTATTGCATCTAGAATTGAACTAGGCAAATATTTACTTACATCTTTATTATTTTGCATAAGTTCTACAACCATACTTGAACTTATAAATCCTAAGAAGCCAGAGCGTATATATATTGTATCTATTCCTGAAATTTCTTCATTTATTTGTGCTAAATTTTCTTCATATTGATAGTCCATATCATTTCTAAGACCTCTAATTAAAAAATTGCAATTATGTTTTTGTGCAATATCTACTGAAAGGCCTTCATATATAATTACATCTACATTATCTAATTTTTCTAATTTTAGAGTTTCTTCTATTGCCTTTTTCATAATTTCATTAGAGAATCTTCTTTCTTTTTGAGAATTGATTCCTATTCCAATAATTACTTTATCAAATAACTTTGATGCAGTTTTTACAACATGAAGATGACCATTTGTAAAAGGGTCAAAACTACCAGGATAAAATGCTGTTTTCATAAAGACCTCCTAAAAATAATAACTAAGATAAGACTATTATATCATATAAATGGGTATAAAACTATATTTATAATATTTTATTACTACAAAATAAATATAATACTAAGTCGGCTTTACAATAAAATTGAACTATATAGAAGATATTTAATAAAAGCAATTGCCTTTAAAGCAATTTTATGATATAAAGAATAAAAAAATATTATATTCATGCAATAAAAAATATATCTCAAGCATTAATATAGTGAAAGGGGAAAAATGAATTCAAAAAAAATGGTACCAAAAAATAATGGATTTCATGAAGAATTATTAGAAAAACACATAGAAGATATTGGATTGGGAAATAAGGATGCTCTACGTGATTTATATTTAATTACCAAAACATCTGTATATGGGTTTGCATTATCTATACTTAAGAATGCACATGAAGCAGAAGATGTTTTACAAGAAGTATATATAAAAATATATGAGAATGCAAATTTATATCAAGCAAGTGGAAAACCATTAGCTTGGATATTGGTCATAACAAAGAATTTAGCGTTAATGAAATTAAGGAAAAATAAAGACCATGCAGATATAGAGGAATTAAAAGATTTATTAGTAGACCATAAAGGCGTAAATGATACAGAAAATCAACTCTTACTATCTACAGTATTTAACTATATATCTGATGAGGAAAGAAACATTCTAGTATTACATTCAATATCTGGATTAAAACATAGAGAAATAGCTAAAATGCTAGGAATCCCCCTTACCACGGTTCTATCAAAATACAATAGAACAATTAAAAAAATAAAGAAAAGGATGGGTGAGGAAGAATATGCGTAAGCACGAAATTAATGAAAGGTTAAAACAAATAGTGTCAGATATCACTCCGGATGTTATGGATCAAATCCTTACCCTGTGTAAAGATAAGGAAGGATGGAATGATATGAGAAAAGAGAAAGAAAATAAAGAATTAGCATTAGAGGAAAAGAAAGAAAAAGTAAAATTTTTTAATCCTAAATTACTTGGTGCAGTAGCAGCAATGTTTATTTGCGCATTTGGAATATTTGGTTTTACCCAATATCAAAACGCTAACTATTCTGTAGATTCGATAATTGACTTTGATGTAAATCCGAGTGTTGAGATAAAAGTAAATAAGAAAGAAGAGATTATCGAAGCAAATGCATTAAATGATGATGGTGAAAAGATTCTCGAAGACATGGATTTAGAAAGAGTTGATTTAGAAGTAGGCGTAAATGCAATTATAGGTTCAATGCTTAAAAATGGTTATATTACTGAAGCGCAAAATTCAATACTTGTATCTGTAAAAAATGATGATGGAAATAAAGCAAAATACTTAGAAGAAAAAATATCTAAAGACATAAATGATTTATTAAGTGCTCAAAATATTGAAGGTTCTGTTCTATCACAATTATACAATGACGATGATCTAATAGAACAGCTAGCTAAAGATAATAATGTTTCTGAGGGAAAAGCTAATTTGATAAATAAAGCTTTAAATTCTAATATGACAGATTCTAAAGGTAACGCATATACATTTGATTCTCTATCAAAATTATCAATTAATGAATTAAATGTATTGCTTAATTCAAAGGATGTAGTGTTAGATCAAGTAACTTCAACAGGAAGTGCTAATGAAAAAGCTTATATAGGAAAAGATAAAGCAAGGGAAATTGCACTTGAAAAAGCTGGGGTAACAGAGTCATCAATTTATAATTATGAAATAGAATTTGATTGCGATGATGGAATATTAATATATGAAGTAGAGTTTGACACAAAGCAGAATGAATATGAGTATGATATCAATGCGAAAGATGGAAAAATCGTAAAATCATCTGTAGAAGCTAATGATGATAGAGATGATGATAGAGATGATAATAGGCAAAATGCAAATAATAACACAAGCTCAAATACAAGTACAACAACAAATACCCAAACTACAACCAATTCTAAGCCAACTAGTACAGTAACTAATAATAGTTATAAATACGATGATGACAGAGATGATGACAGAGATGATGACTATGATGATAGATACGACGATGACAGAGATGATGACTATGATGATAGATACGATGATGACAGAGATGATGACTATGATGATAGATACGACGATGACAGAGATGATGATGATGACGATAAATATGACGATGACAGAGACGATGACGATGATGATGATGACAGGTATGATGATGACTAAGGTATTGATAAAACCTAAAACTTTTTGCCTATTGACATAAGTATTAATGAGATTAATATAATATAATAAAGATGTAGTTTTCAAATATAAATATGAAAACTACATTTTTGTTCTATCATAAACATTGTTTTTTATATTTAATATGATGTAAGTATTGTAAAATTTAAATTTAAATGATAAAATCTATATGGAAAAATTTTGGAGGATTCTAAAAATGAAAATAATAGAATTATGTCAGGAATTAACAAAAGGAATTTCACCAATGAGAATATATATGAATGAACCTATGAAAAGACATACTAGTTTTAAAGTGGGTGGAAATGCGAAAAAGGTCACGATTATCAAGCTATTGTTTCAAATAAAGTAAATCAACAAACAAAATGTCCATATCGTGCAAATAAGAAAATTATAATAGGATTTAATGATTTAGCAACAACTAATCCTGAATTAATAGAAGAATGGGACTATGAAAAAAATGATAAGTTAGGAATTAAACCAGAAAATGTTGTTTTGAATTCAACTAAAATGATTCATTGGAAATGTAAGAAAGGTCATGAATGGATAACAACACCAAACAATAGAGCTAGAGGTTCAAATTGCCCATATTGTTCAGGAAGATATGCTATAAGTGGTGAAAACGACATTGCTACATTATTTCCCAAATTATTAAAAGAGTGGGATTACGAAAGAAATGACAAATTAGGAATTAAACCACAAAATGTAAAGAAAAATACAGATAAAAAGGTCTGGTGGATATGCGAAAAAGGTCATGAATATCAATCTTCAATTGTTAATAGAACAAAATCGAATGGAACGTGTTGCCCATATTGTTTAGGAAATAAAGTACTTATAGGTTTTAATGATTTGGCAACGACAAACCCAGAACTATTGAAAGAATGGGATTATAGTAAGAACATTATTAAACCAAATGAAGTAACTAAGGGAACTCATAAAAAAATTTGGTGGATTTGTAGTAAAAATCATAGCTATGAAGCTACTATCCCAGCTAGAAGGAGTGGAACTGGTTGTCCATATTGTTCAGGAAACAAAATCTTAGTTGGTTTTAATGATTTAGCAACAACTAATCCTGAATTATTAGAAAAATGGAATTTTGAAAAGAATAATGAATTAGGAATTACTCCAGAATCAATTAGCAAAAGTTATAGTAAAAAAGTCTGGTGGAAATGTAAAAATGGTCATGAATATCAAAGACATGTGTATAATGAGAGAAATGGTAGTGGTAGATGTCCTATTTGTAAAAAGTTAAAAATGTAATCTAGTTATAGAGTGGTATATGAAAAATCACTCTATATTTTTTTCTTAAATACTTGATTTTTATAAGATGATTTGATATTATATTGACAACTTGAATGACTATTTAGTTATTCGTCAAGAGAGCTAACGAGTTGTAAACGTCTACTTCGTTGGCACCAATAATGAATCTGTTCGAACTACAGATACAAAAATCAATCAGAAATGGTTGATTTTTTTGTTTGCAAAAAAATCATCCTATTACGGTAAGCGAATATTCTAAACCTGGAAAGAAGCACTCTTTTTTAGGCTATCCGACTCCAAAAGCTAGATACGAAGTGCGTGGCATCATGCCAAATGCTCCTGAGTATCACAAAGAAATGTTCAAAACACTGGAAGACGAAGAATAAAACATTGTTTTTTCGTGAATGAATGGTTTTCCAATAATTTTAAGACTTTACAAAAGGTACGGAAAATTTCCGTGCCTTTTGTTTAATAAAAAACACCCAGCAATGCTGAGTATCTAAATTAATATATTTTCATTTTGAATTTGATATCTTATTTTTTATACAATATATTCTATTACGTTATTAGGAAAATATTTTCTCATTTGTTCTCTTAAAAATATTTCTCCATCTTTTCTTATGTCTTTTTTGTACATATACTTTCCTTTTCCTCTACCTGTCATTATATCTCTATTATATAAGTTTATTGCATTAGGAAATGCTTCTTCATTTATTTTTGTATGCACATAACTATATGTCATAAATATTATTTCAAAAAAAACATCTTTTTTAACTTTTTCTGTTAATTCTTTATTTAATGTTTGTATCAATTCGAGATATATTTTTTTCCAATTATCTATCATAATAATTGGTGCTATTAATATTCCTATTTTATACCCTGCTTCTTTTAATTTATTAATTGCCTCAATTCTTCCTTTTAATCTTGATGTTCCAAATTCTACTTTGTTTATTATCTCCTCTGGATTTACACTAACCCTTATTATTATTTTGCCTTTATGGTCTAAAGGTAGAATATCATCTACCATATCAAATTTAGTAGGAAATGTTAACATACCTTTTTCTGTATTTTTAAAATTTTCTATTGTCCATTTGAGATTGTTAGTTATTGTATTTTCTAATATTAAATCACTGTTACTTCCTATTTCAAATGTTAGTTCTTTTTCGGACTTACTTGCTGTTTTTATTATTTTTTCTAGCATTTGTTCTCTATTTACAAATAATCTTAAATACGAGCATTTGTTATAATTACAAACCAAATAGCAATACATACAAGAAGCCGTACACCCAGACGAAGTGTATGGAACTAAAAAATCTGAAGTTTTATGATTTTCAACAAATTTATGTGTTTTCCTAACTCCTATTATTAAATTCTTTTTCATTTCTGGGAAATCTTTATTTTGCTTTTTTCGCATTTCCTCTATATTATTATGATTTTCTATTTGTACTTTTGGTATTTCTTTGTATTTTTCTATTAATTCTTTTCCTAATGGATATTCTAATATTTCTTTTTCATAATATATTGTTTTGGGCTTAAACATTTTATACCTCTTTTTTTATTAGTTTATCCATTTGAGCATAAAATTATACTTAATACCATATATGAGATATAAAACAAGAAAATAGTCCTACTTAAATAAATTTAGTATATCTTCTTTGCTTTGAACTCCCAAAGTAGTTCCAATTACTTTTCCGCTTCTTATTGCAACGAATGTTGGAATGCTCATAATTCCAAATTTTGAAGCTAATTCTGATTCTTCATCTACATTTACTTTGCACACTTTAATTTTTCCATTGTTTTCTTCTGCTATTTTTTCAACAATAGGCATCATAGCTCTACATGGGCCACACCAAGTAGCCCAGAAGTCTATTAATACTGGAATATCAGATTTCTCCACCTCTTCATTATAATTTTTACTAGTTAAGTTTATCTCACTCATACTATTCTCCTCTCTTTCATTTATAATATTTTATTTTAGACATTTCTCTTAATTTATTTATTATAGCTAATCCTGATTTTGTGCCTTCATACACTGCTTTAGAAATTTGTAAAATTCCACCTGTGCAATCCCCTGCTGCATATACATTTGGAATTGTTGTTTCCATATTTTCATTAACTATTATATAATTATTTTCTATTCTTGCACCCAATTTTTTAGCAAAATCCAAACTGCTAGCTGTCCCTTGTGCAATAAAAATTCCATTAATTTTTTCTGTTGTACCGTCTTCAAATTGTATTTCTTCTATTTGGTTAGTTCCTCTAAACTCTTGTATTTTTTTATTGTTTATTTTTAATTTTTCGTTGTTACTTCTGTTTTCAATATACTCTTTGCTATCTGTTAACATTGTAACTGTTTTAGCAATAGGCAATAGTTCTTCTATCTCTCCTATAGCATATTCTCCGTTTCCTAATACTGCCACATCTTTATTTTTATAAAATAAAGCATCACAAACTGCGCAATAACTTATTCCTTTTCCTTCATATTCTTTTATTCCTTTTATATTTGGCCTATTTCTATTAGCTCCTGTAGCTAATAGTACAGTTTTTGTTATATATTTTTCATCTTTTGATTGATTCGCTGTAATAACCTCATAGTGATTGTTTTCTGAATATTTTATTCCTACTACTTCTTTTGATACAATGTTTATTCCTAATGCCTTTGCTTGATTTATTCCATTTTTTACAAGTTTTTCGCCAGAAATAGGTTGCTCAAATCCATAATAATTTTCTATCTTATTTGCTTTGTTTAGTGCACTTTCATTTTTTGATATCACTAAAACATTAAACCCAGCTCTTTTTATATATATACCTGCTGTAATTCCCGCAGGCCCGGCTCCTATTATTATAGCATCATACATTTAAAATATTCCTTTCATTTGAATTATATACTAATATATGTTAGTCTAATAAATCATATATGTTTTTAAATTTATATCCTTTTTCCTTTAAGTATGGTATTAATTCCTTTAACATTTCATATGTTAGTATTTTATCACTCGCATCATGCATTAAGATTACAACACTAGATTTTTCTCCCATAGTATCTATTACATTTTGCATTAATGTTTCTTTTGTATTTGCTCCTGCTGCATCTGAACTTAGGCAATTCCAATCTAAGTGAACTATTCCATTTTCTCGTAGAAATGCTTTTGAAGATTGTTTTGCATCATGGTAATATCCTCCATTTGATCCTCCTGGAAATCTAAATAATCTTGAAGTATAATTTTGGTTTCCTAATGCATCTTTTATTGCTTGTTCTGCAACATTATATTCGTTTAAAGTTGCTTCTGGTGATGAATATATGTCAGAATATTTATGTGAGTATCCATGATTTGCAATATAATGACCTTCATCAAACGCTCTTTTTACTATGTCAGGATTATTTTTTACATTGTTACCTAGAGTAAAGAATGTTGCTTTAACATCTTCTTGTTTTAGCAAATCTAATATTAATGGAGTAACAGTTTTTGATGGACCATCATCAAATGTTAAAAATACTATTTTTTCCTCTGTTGACCTATATATATGTGCAATTTTATCTTTTTCCTCTTCTGAAAACGGTCTACTGGTTTGTTCTATTCTTTTTTGTATTTCAGCTCTCTTTTTTTCTTCCTGTTTCTTTTTTTCTAATTCTTCAAGATTTATTTTTTCTTGTTGTTTTTTGTATTCTTCTGCTATTTTCTTTGTTTTATTATAATCTGCTAGCTTAATTCCTGATATAGTTGCTAAAAACACGAGTAATATTAGTAAAATAATTAATACTATAATTTTATTCTTATTGGGTTTTCTTGTTATAATTATATCGTACATTTCTAGCTCCTTATTTTTTCTCTATTCTATCATATACATTTTCTATTTACAATATACTTTACCTTTATCTTTTAAATTATATGAAAATTATAAAAAAGAATATAGATAATAAAATATCTACATTCTTTAAAATTTTATTTACCATTAATTTTGAAGAATTTAAATAGTTCTACAATGATTAAAGGTGTAATTACTAGTCCAATTGTTTCTAATATATTGCCTATTGGTAATACTGGTATACTAAATATTTCTCTCAATGCTGGTATTGCAAGTATTACAAGCATTAGAGATGCTGACACACCTATTGCCCAGAATAATTGTTTATTTTTGCCTATTCCTGTCTTAAATATTGATTCTTTATTATTTCTTATATTAAACACATGGATTAATTCTGAAAATGCTAACACTATAAAAGCCATTGTTTGACCAATTTCTACTCGTACTTCTTCAGGTGTTAATCCTTCTATAACAGGTGGATTTGTTGTAGCTATTCCTATTATAAATGCTGCTAAAGATAAAAGCCCAATCATTATTCCTTGGTATATAATTCTCCAAGTCATTCCTTTTGTAAATATACCTGTATCCGATTTAATAGGATTTCTATTCATAATATTCTTATTTGCAGGATCAAAAGCTAGTGCTAATGCTGGAAGTGAATCTGTAACCAAATTTATCCATAATATGTGAATTGGTAATAATGGTTCTATTATTCCTATTGGAATTCCAAATTTGCTTGCTAAAAATGGTGTTAATAAAATCGCTATAAATAATACAACTACTTCTCCAACATTACTTGATAATAGGAATTGAATAGCCTTTAGAATGTTATCATATATACGTCTTCCTTCTTCTACTGCAGATACTACTGTTGCAAAGTTGTCATCTGTTAAGATAACATCTGCCGCTTCTTTTGCAACATCTGTTCCAACTACTCCCATTGCACAACCAATATCTGACGTTTTTAATGCTGGTGCATCATTAACTCCATCTCCAGTCATTGCAACTACTTCTCCATGAGCTTGCCATGCTTTTACTATACGAACTTTATGTTCTGGAGAAACTCTTGCATATACTCTTATGTTTTTAACTCTTTGAATTAACTCTTCTTGAGACATTGCTTCTAACTCGCTACCAGTAATTGCCTCTTCCCCATTATTTAATATTCCAAGTTCTTTTGCTATAGCAACTGCTGTAGTTTTGTGATCACCTGTTATCATTACTGTTTTTATTCCAGCTGTTTTACATTTCTCAACTGCTACTTTTACTTCTTCTCTTGGTGGATCTATCATTCCTACCATTCCAACATAAGTTAAGTCATTCTCTATATTGCTCATTTCTTCTTTTGTTGGCATATGGTCTAGTTTTTTGTAAGCCATAGCTAATACTCTTAATGCATTTTCAGCCATCTCATCATTGTATTTATTTATTGTTTCTTTGTAGCTCTTTACATCTTGTTTTATTTCATTATTTATTTGATAACTATTGCATCTAGCTAGAAGTTCATCAACGCCACCTTTTGTATATACCATGTATAGATTGTCATTTAACTTATGGACAGTAGTCATCAACTTTCTATCAGAATCGAAAGGAATTTCTTCAACTCTTGGCATTGTTTCAAATAAAGTTGCTTCATAGTTTAATTTAAATCCCATGTCTACTAACGCTGTTTCAGTTGGATCTCCTGTTAATTTTTTGTTTTCCCCAACTTTAGTATCATTGCATAGCATTGATATATATACTAGTTTATTTAATTCTTCATTGTCTTTTTCTTCGTTTGCTTTATCTATATCTATTAATTTATTGTTATAAAATAATTTTTGAACTGTCATTTTGTTTTGCGTTAATGTTCCAGTTTTGTCAGAACAAATAACTGTAGCACTACCTAGTGTTTCTACTGCTGGTAATTTTTTTACAATAGCATTTTTCTTTACCATTCTCTGTACGCCAATTGCAAGTACTATTGTAGAAACCGCTGCAAGTCCTTCTGGAATTACAGCAACAGCTAAACTTACTGCTGTCATGAACATGTCTAATGGTTCTTTTCCTTGTAGTAAACCTATTACAAATATTACTGCACATATTGCAAGTGATACTATTCCTAAGGTCTTTCCTAATTTATTTAATCTTTGTTGAAGTGGTGTTTCTGATTTTTCCGTATTATTTAATATTCCAGCAATTTTTCCAACTTCTGTATTCATTCCTGTTTCAACTACTATTCCTTTTCCTCTGCCATAAGTAATTAGGCTAGATGAAAATAGCATATTTGTTCTATCTCCAACTCCAATTTCTTGATCTTGTATTGCATCAGCATATTTTTCAACAGGAACAGACTCACCTGTTAATGATGACTCTTGAGATTTTAAGTTTATTGCTTCTACAATTCTTATATCTGCAGGTACATAATCTCCAGTTTCTAGTATAACTAAGTCTCCTGGTACTAAATCTTTTGAAGGCACAACTGTTATTTTTCCAT
>CALXBZ010000031.1 GCA_944386665.1 uncultured Clostridia bacterium | reverse complement strand
CAAAAAGAAGCAAGTGCAGAATATAGGAAATTGTATGTAGATTATTTTAGAAGTTTGGGATTTAAAATAAAGCGTAAGTGGACATTTAAAGACTTTTTAGCAATTTTTATTTTGATACTAATTTTATGCTTGATAATATTTATATTGTGGTTAATCCCACCAACACACGAATTATTACTTGAATTATATGAAAGTAATCTTTTTATAAGAATAATTGTAAACATAACCATAGGAATTTTTCAAGGAATAATAAATTTCTTCAAAAACATAACAAATTATTAAAATGTATATAATGATTATATTAAGTTATAATAGTTATATAAAAAGCTAGAAAAGCTAAAATTTAAGGAGGTTTAATATGGAAAGAAAAGTAAAAGTTGTACAGTTCGGAACAGGAAAAATGGCGGTTTACACAATGAGGTATGTGCTAGAAAAAGGTGGAGAAGTTGTTGGAGCAATAGATGTAAATCCTAATGTTATAGGAAAAGATATAGGACAAATAATGGGAAAAGAAAATATGGGAGTAAAAGTTACTTCTTTGGAAGAAGCAGAAGGAATGTTAAAAATTACAAAACCAGACATTTGCATAGTAGAAACAATGAGTTTGTTAGAAGATGTAAAAGGAGCATTACTATTATGTGCAAAGTTAGGAATAAATGCTATAACTACATGTGAAGAAGCTTTCTTCCCATGGAATTCAAATCCAAATGTAACCAAAGAAATTGATGGATTAGCAAAACAAACAGGTTGTACAATAACTGGAAGTGGATACCAAGATATATATTGGGGACAATTAATTACATCTATTGCTGGATCTACACAAAAAATAACTAAAATAAAAGGAAGCTCAAGCTATAATGTAGAAGATTATGGAATAGCTCTAGCAAAAGCTCATGGAGCAGGGCTTACTTTGGATGAATTTGACAAACAAGTTGCATCAGTAGATAAAATAAGTGATGAAGAAAGACAAAAAGTAATAGAATCAGGAGAATATTTACCATCATATATGTGGAACGTAAATGGCTGGTTATGCTCTAAACTAGGACTAACTGTTAAATCTCAAACACAAGTAACAATTCCTACAACATATAAAGAAGACATATATTCTTCAACTTTAGGAGCAACTGTAAAAGCAGGAGATGCAACTGGAATGAGTGCAGTTGTAACGACACAAACAGAAGAGGGCATAACAATAGAAAGCGAATGTATAGGAAAAGTATATTCAAAAGAAGAATTCGACAAAAATGAATGGACTGTATATGGAGAGCCAGATACAACAATAACAGTAACAAAACCTGCAACTGTAGAGTTAACATGTGCAACAGTTGTAAATAGAATTCCGGATGTAATAAACGCTCCAGCAGGATATATAACTACAGAAAAAATGGGAGACCTAGAATATAGAATTAAGCCTTTAAACGAATATGTGCGTTAGTAAATGAGTAAAAGTAAGCCAAAGGGAGGCTCTCTTTGGCTTACTTTTAAATATAAAAGATAAAGGTGTAATTAATTTTTAAAATCACAAAAATATAATAAAAATATATAATAGAAAGTTGAAACAAATTATGAGAATACGTTTTAAAAAGTGGGCAAGACCAGAATTAGAAGCAAGTAAATTTTATATAGATGAACCAGAACAAAATAAAGGAAAATGGAAAAATATATTTAATAACCATAATCCTATACACATAGAACTAGGCTGTGGAAAAGGTGGATTCATTTCGCAAATTGCCTGTGAAAATAAGAATATAAATTATATTGCAATAGATTTAGTAGACGCAATGCTAGGACTAGCTAAAAGAAATATAGAGAGTAATTATAAAGAACATAATACAGAAATAGATAATGTATATATATCAAGATATGATATTGACAGAATATTAAATGTGTTTGATAAAAACGATAAAATAGAGAGGATATATATAAATTTTTGCAATCCGTGGCCACGAGGTAAACATCATAAAAAGAGATTAACTCATGAAAGACAATTAGAAAAGTACAAAACTTTTTTAGTTGATGGTGGAAAAATATATTTTAAGACAGATGATGATAGGTTATTTGATGACACTGTAACATATTTAAATAATTCTGGATTTAAAATTGAAAAAATTACATATAATTTAGCTCAAGAACATGATTTTTGGAATGGACAGCGAAATATAGAAACAGAACACGAAAAGATGTTTAAAGAACAAGGCATAAAGATAAAAGCTTTAATTGCTAAAATATAAATATAATAGAAAAAATCAAATAATATTGTATAATATAGTTGAAAAATAGAACAAAAAGAGAATAAAATATGGAATTTTGCCAAAAGGACATAATAAAGACACAAAAATGTTTTAAAATTATTACGTTAAATAATAATTAAAAGAAAGGATGAACAAAATGGAAAACGATTTTATTCTTATAGTTGATGATGAAGAGAGAATAAGAAAATTAATAAAAGACTTTCTAAGACAAAAAAATTATAATGCAATGGAAGCTTCAGATGGAGAAGAGGCATTAAGAATTTTTTCTGAGAATGAAAATAAAATCAAATTAATATTACTAGATGTAATGATGCCAAAACTAGATGGATGGTCTGTATTAAGACAAATAAGACAAACTTCACAAGTACCAATAATGATGCTTACAGCAAGAGGAGAAGAACAAGATGAATTATTTGGATTTGAATTAGGTGTTGATGAATATATATCAAAACCTTTTAGTCCTAAAATACTGGTTGCTAGAGTGGAAGCAATATTAAAAAGAACATCTGGTGATTCTAAAAAAATTAAGGATTTTGGTGGAATTAAAATAGATAATCAAGGTAGAACTGTTTCTGTAGATGGAAAAAACATAGAATTAAGTTTAAGAGAGTATGAATTACTTGTGTACTTAGTTGAAAATCAAGGAATAGCACTATCAAGAGATAAAATATTAAATAATGTATGGAATTATGACTACTATGGAGATTCCAGAACTATAGATAGTCACATAAAAAAAATAAGACACAAATTAGGTAAAAAAGGAAAATGTATAGAAACAATTAGAGGAATAGGATATAAATTCGAAGTAAAATAATTAAAAAAAGTGTATATTTTACATTATTTGTACCTTTTGCATAAGTACGAGAGGAATAAAATTGAATATGAAAAAAGTGAATGAAAAATTTAAATCTGTTCGAATGAAGTTGTTTTTCACGTTGAGCTTAATTGTTATATTAATAGTAGCATTACTCATTATTATGAACAGCATGGTATTAGAAATGTTTTATACAGCAAATAAAATATTTGCGCTAAAAAAAGAATATGATATTATAAACCAATTGTATAATAATTCTAATCCAACTGTACTTACACAAATAAAAAGAGATGCTTTAGCAAATAATTTCGACATATTAATAGAAAATGAAAATTACATATTAGTTTTTTCAACAAATGAAAGTTTCACGAACATGATTAATCAAAACAACGATATTAACAATAATTTAAAGGTAATAGAAAGAAAAAAAAGTAAAGTGCTATATTCTGATGACAATACATTAATAAGAAAAATTAGCACAAATGGATTAAACTGTATATTACTATCGGGTAAGCTAGATAATGGGTATAAGATATATATTCAAATACCTATATCAGCAATAGAGGAGAGTGTTAGAATTTCCAATAATTTATTAGTAATAATTGGAACTATTGCTATAATTATAGCAGGAATAGCTGCATCTTATGCTTCAAAAAAATTTACAAATCCTATATTAGAATTGAATAATATAACAAAGCAAATGTCAAAATTAGATTTCAGTAGGAAATATGATGTTACAGATTCTGATGATGAAATAAATGAATTAGGAAAGAATATTAATACAATGTCTGAAAAGCTAGAAGGAACCATCAAACAGCTAAGAAATAGTAATATAATACTAGAAAGAGATATTGAAGAAAAATCAAAAATTGATGAAATGAGAAAACAATTTATTTCAGACGTTTCTCATGAATTAAAAACACCAATTGCGTTAATTCAAGGGTATGCAGAAGGATTAGTAGAAAATGTAAATGCTGATGAAGAATCTAAAAAATATTATGCAGAAGTAATATTAGATGAGTCAAATAAAATGGACAAACTAGTTAGACAATTGTTAGAACTAATGAAACTAGAATATGGTAAAAGAGAATTTAATAATGAGCAATTTAATATTTGTGAATTAATACAAGAAGTAATAAGAAAATGTAATGTAATGATTGAAGAAAAAGAAATAAAAGAAGTAATATTCAATCAAGAAAATAAAATAATGGCATATGCAGATGAGTTTTATATAGAGCAAGTCTTTACTAATTATTTTACGAATGCTATAAAGCATACAAAAGAAGTAAACGGAGAAAAATATATTGAAATAAAAATTAAAGAAAATCCAGAAAAACAAACAGCAAGAATATCTGTATTTAATACAGGAGATACTTTATCTGATGAAGATTTAGAAAGAATATGGGGCAGATTTTATAAAGTTGATGAATCAAGACATAGAGCAGATGGAGGAACAGGAATAGGACTAGCTATAGTTAAAGCAATAATGAATAATTATAATTTAAAATATGGCGCAGTAAATAGAGAAAATGGAATAGAGTTTTATTTTGATATAAAAATTAGCAAAAATTAATTATTTCGAACAATAATTGCAACTAAAGACATAAATAAAAATGAAAGGGAGATATTTAAATGAATACAAAACAAGTGAAAAATCCAGACGATTTAAGAAAAAGTGTAAAAAATAGTAAAAAAAAGGGAAACAAAAGAAATTTTAAACAAGTAATAAAAATGTTACTATTAATTGTGATACTTATTATTGTGGCAATAGTTATTAATAACCTAATAAAGAACAAAAAAATAACTCAAGAAGAAATAACAGAATATAATTATTTTATTACTTCTATAAATGGAAAATCTGGAGTAATAGACAAAACTGGGAAAACAATAATAGAACCACAATATGACTATGTTCAAATTCCTAATCCATCTAAACCTATATTTGTTTGCTTATATGATTATAGTGCAGATAGCAAAGAGTATACTTCAAAGGTTTTAAACGGAAACAATAAAGAAATTCTTACTAATTACAAAAATGTACAAGCAATACCAAACAACAATACTTCAATAAATAATTCTTATCAAACACAAATATTAAGATATAAAGAAAATGATAAATATGGAGTAGTTAGTATAAATGGAAAGAAAATAACTCCGGCAATTTATGAAAGTATAGAAACTTTGGAATATAAAGACGGAATATTAAAAGTTAAAAAAGATGGAAAATATGGACTAATTGATTTAAATGGAGAAGAAATTGTTAAAGCAGAATATAACTCAATTGAAACAGATGGATATTATTATGAGAATTCTAAATATGAAAAAGCTGGATATATAGTAAATATAAGAACAGATGAAGGATATAGATATGGTTATATAAATTATAAAGGAAGACAAACTTTAGATACAATGTATACCAATATAAAAAGAATAACAGAGATAAAAGATGACAATGTTGTGTATTTGATTACTTATAATAATGGAAAAGCAGGAATCTTAAAAAATGGTCAAACATTAATAGAAAATAAATATGAAAGCATTGAATTTGATGGAACAAATAATATACTGATGCTACAACAAAATGCAAAACAAGGAGTATATGATTTAGAAGGAAATATGATTCTTCCAATACAATATGAAAATATAACCTTTGCAGGAAAATATATAAATGCATATAAAGATGGAAAGTTACTAGTATTTGATGTTACTGGAACCCTACAAAGCGAAGACAGTTATAAAAGTTTAATTACAGTAGCAAATGGAAAGTATAGCATAACTATGAATAGAGATAATAAATACGGTGTAATAGATTCAAACAAAAACAACATATTAGAAAATAAATACTCATATATAGAATATGCTTTTGATAATTATTTTATAGTATCATTGGATGAAAAAACAGGAATAGTGGATGGAAATAATAATATAATCATTCCAATAGAAAAAGATATTGTACAAAATATAAGAGGAACTAATACAATACAAGTAATTAACTCTAGTGATAATACTTTTGAATTATATAATAAGAAGATGGAAAAAGTATCAACTCAAACTGATGCACGCATATATATAAAAGATAATTATATAGAAATTGCAAGTGCTAACAACATAGAATACTTTGACTTTGATGGAAATAAACAAGAAGCAAAAAGCATATTTTCAGAAAATAAAATATTTGCACAACAAAAAGATGGAAAATGGGGATATGTTGATAAAAATGGAAATACTGTTGTAGAATTTAAGTATGAAATGACAACTGATATTAATAAATATGGTTTTGGTGCATTTAAATTAGACGGAAAATGGGGAGTAATTGATCAAAATGGCAATGTAATTAAAGAAGCAACATATGATTTAGACCAATATAATCCACAATTTATAGGTCAATATTATGAAGTAAGCAATGTTTATCAAATATTATATTATTCAAATGAATAACAAAATTTAGTAAGTGTATTAAAAAGAGAGGAATAAAATGGAAAATACAGAATTAAGAAATAAAGTAAGAGAAATTGTAAATGAAGCGGAAAAAGAACTAGAAATACAGTTCAAAGAAGTCGATGAAATTTGCGAATTTAACAGTGAAAAAATTTTAACGGCATTCCAAAAAAACAGAGTAGTAGAAGCTGACTTTGGTAGTTCAACAGGATATGGATATGGCGATATAGGAAGAGAAAAAATAGAAAAAGTTTTTTCAGATATATTTCATGCAGAAGACTGCATCGTAAGAGGTCAATTTATTTCTGGTACTCATGCTTTGACAGTAGCCTTATTTGCCTTTTTAAGACCAGGGGATACTATGCTTAGCATTAATGGAAAGCCATATGATACATTAGACGAAGTAATAGGAATTGAAGAAAATGCTAGTTCATTAAAGTCATTTGGTGTAAATTATGAACAAGTGAATCTAATAGAAGATGATTTTGATTATGAAGCAATACAAGAAAAACTAAAAACGACAAAAGTTAAGTTAATAGAAATACAAAGATCAAAAGGCTATGATTTAAGAAAAAGTATTTCGCTAAGCAAGGTAGAAAAAGTTATAAAGAAAATAAGAGAAGTAGATCAAGAAGTAATAATAATGATAGATAATTGTTACTGTGAACTTGTTGGAAAAAAAGAGCCATTAGAAGTTGGTGCAGATATTGTAGTTGGTTCTTTAATAAAAAATCTTGGAGGAGGAATTGCTCCAAATGGTGCTTATATTGCAGGAAGAAAAGACTTAGTAAAGCTTGCTGCAGAAAGATTAACTGTTCCTGGAGAAGGAAAGGGTGTAGGACCAACTTTAGGAATAAACAGAAGCTTTTTACAAGGATTATTCTTAGCACCAAGTGTTGTTAAAGCAAGTGTAAAAACTGCAATATTAACAAGTAAGGTAATGGAAAAATTGGGATACAAAGTTGAACCAAAATATGATGCAGAAAGAGTAGATATTGTACAAACTATAGAATTTGGAGATAGAGAAAAATTAATAAAATATTGTCAAGGTATACAAACGGGTTCTCCAATAGATTCAGACTCTCTACCTGAACCATGTAAAACTCCAGGATATTTAGACCAGATTATAATGGCATCAGGAAGTTTTACTCAAGGATCTTCAATAGAGCTTTCTTGTGATGGACCATTAAGAGCACCTTTTGTAGGATTTCAACAGGGAGCTTTAACATATGAATATGGAAAATTGGGATTAATTAAAGCAATTGAATACTTACTTAAATAACGGCATATACCTGCTAAACATATATAAAGGAGAAGAAACATGAAGGTTGTTGTTGTAGGTGGTGGGCCTGCTGGAATGATGGCAGCCATTACTGCAAGTGAAAATGGTAATGAAGTATACCTGTTAGAGAAGAATAATAAACTTGGAAAAAAACTATTAATAACAGGTAAAGGTAGATGTAACATTACCAGTAGCTTAGATATGAAGGAATTTATATCTAATGTGCCGGGAAATGGCAAATTTTTGTATAGTGTCTTTGATAACTATACTAATATAGACATCATAAACTTTTTAAAAAAGCATGGTGTAAATGTTAAAGAAGAAAGAGGCAATAGAATTTTTCCAATTTCAGATAAATCTATAGATGTTTTAAAAGCTTTTGAAGACGAACTAAAAAATAAACATGTGAAAATAAAATTTAATTCAAAAGTTACAAATATAGAAATAGAAGAAGATAAAGTTAAATTTGTGCAGTACATAGATGAAAATGGTGAAAATAAAAAAATAAAAACAGACAAAGTAATTTTAGCTACAGGTGGAAAAACCTATTCTATGACAGGTTCAACAGGGGATGGATATGAAATTGCACAAAAATTAGGACATACAATAACTGAGATAAAACCATCTCTAGTTCCATTAACATCAAGTGGAACATCACTAAACGTATGCAAAGAATTACAAGGGTTAAGCCTAAAAAATGTAGGTATTAAAATAATAGATACTAGCAAAAATAAAGTAATTTACGAAGACTTTGGTGAAATGCTATTTACACATTTTGGTGTATCTGGTCCAATAATTTTAAGTGCATCAGCACATTTATTAAGATATAAAAATATAAATACATTATTAAAAGAACAAAATATAAAATTAGTAATAGACTTAAAACCTGCTTTATCAATTGAAAAATTAGATTTAAGAATACAAAGAGACTTTTTAGAAGAAAAGAATAAAGAATATAAAAATAGTTTAAACAATTTATTACCACAAAAACTTATAAAACCAGTTATTAGAATTTCTGAAATAAATGCCGATAAAAAGGTTAATGAAATTACTAGAGAAGAGAGAATAAAAATAGTTAGTCTACTAAAAAAATTTACTATTACCATATCAGGATTTAGACCAATAGAAGAAGGAATAGTCACTTCTGGAGGAATAAGCACAAAAGAAATTAATCCAAAAACAATGGAATCAAAACTAATAAAAGGATTATTCTTTGCAGGAGAAATAATAGATGTTGATGCATATACAGGAGGATTTAATTTGCAGATTGCATATTCTACTGGTTATACTGCAGGAAGAAATGAGTATTAAAATTTTAAAGATTGAATGCCAGATATAGTATGAAAGGATAATAAAATGAGTAATAACAAAGAATTTTACACTTTAAAAGATAGTTCCACAGCTGAAATTACGGAGAAAAAATCCAGATTTATTGCAAATGCATTTTATATTGAAAATAAAGAAGATGCAGAAGAAAAAATAAATGAAATAAAAAAGAAATATTATGATGCAAAACATAACTGTTTTGCATTTAGCTTTATAGATGAAAACAATAATTTAATAGAAAAATGTAGCGATGATGGAGAACCATCGGGTACTGCAGGCACTCCAATTTTAAATGTTATTAAAAAAAGTAATTTGAATAATGTATTAATAGTCGTAACAAGATATTTTGGTGGAATACTATTAGGAACAGGTGGACTAACAAGAGCATATTCTACAGCTGCAAATAATACAATAAAACAAGAAAAAATAGTAAAGCAAGTAATCGGGTTTGAAATACTTGTTGAAATAGAATATCAGGAAAATGAAAAATTTAAATATTATTGCGAGAAAAATAATATAAAAATAGTAGATTCAAAATATGCTGAAACTATATTTTATAAAATAGAAATAAATGATGAAGAATATAAAAAACTGAAAATAAAAAATAAATCGAATAATACACAATTACCATTCAATATAAAAACAATTGTAGAAATTTGTCAAAAATTTGTAGAAAAAGCAATATAATGTATGGTAAAAATTGGAAAAACTCCCTTAAAAGTATTGCAAAATGGCATATTTGCATATATAATACCAATTGTAAAAAATTTACAGCAGTATTATTAAGAATAGGGAGGAACGAAAGAGTGAAAGATAAAATAACTGTTTTAATCTCAGACGATAACAGCGAATTTGCAAGAACTCTATCAAATTATTTAGAAAACGATGAGGATATGCAAGTGGTAGGAATGGCAAAAGATGGAGAAGAGGCTTTAAGCATAATATCAACTATAAAGCCTGACATAGTTCTTCTAGATGTAATTATGCCACATTTAGATGGATTAGGAGTGTTAGAAAGATTAAATTCAATGAGATTAGAAAATCCACCAATATGTATCATGCTTTCAGCAGTAGGTCAAGATAAAATTACACAAAAAGCTATAACTTTAGGAGCACAATATTATGTGGTAAAACCATTTGATATAGAAGTATTAATAAAAAGAATAAAAGAACTAAAATACTATCAACCGGCAACAAATAATAAAAACAGTTTTATAGTAAAAGAAACTAAAACACAATACATAGACATACCACAAAATGAAAAGAAAAATGAGGATAGTTTAGAGGCTCTAGTAACGAATATTATTCATGAAGTAGGTGTACCAGCACATATTAAAGGTTATCAATATCTAAGAGAAGCCATAATGATGGTTGTAAACGATATTGATATAATAAACCAAATAACAAAACAATTATATCCAGACATCGCTCAAAAATACCATACAACACCATCTAGAGTTGAACGTGCAATTCGCCATGCAATAGAAGTAGCTTGGGGAAGAGGTCAACCAGATGTAGTAGAAAACATATTTGGATATACTGTATCTGCAGCAAAAGGAAAGCCTACAAACTCAGAGTTTATAGCAATGATAGCTGATAAGTTAAGACTAGAAATTAAAACTGCGTAAAAGGAATACTCACTAGTAATTAATTAGTGAGTATATTTTTATATTATACTTATAATCAAATTTTTAAACAAATATAGACACAATGTTTATTAATTCCTCATATTATAAAAAGGGTGAGTATTATGCATTGTAATTTTTATAAAATAGATTGTTTAAAATATATTTTTATAT
This sequence comes from uncultured Clostridia bacterium, assembly GCA_944386665.1. Lineage (GTDB taxonomy): Bacteria > Bacillota > Clostridia > TANB77 > CAG-508 > CAG-245. The sequence goes on along the minus strand of CALXBZ010000031.1, from coordinate 1,849 downwards.
TTTGCATAAGTGCAATTATACTAATATTAGGTATAAGTATAATATTAAGCTGTTGTAGTAAAAATGGAGATAAAAGTATTTTAACAGCAGTAGCAGTGGAAGGGGATAATACACAATTAGGAACAACATTTATAAAATTTAGCAAGAATGATATTGTAGTTGGAAATGCAATTACACATGAAGAAGGTAGTGATAGCATATTTATTAAGGAAACAGGGATATATCAAATTTCCTATCAGTTATTCGGAATAAATCAAGGTACAGGCTCATTTAATTTTAATGCAGTTTTAGCAGTTAATGATGTACCTGTAGAAAGTACATTTAATGATGGACCAGTAATAGAAGACTTTGCAAATAATAGAATAACTTTAACAAGTACGGTTATTTTAAAACTAAATTCAGGAGATACTTTAAAATTATTAGGTATATCGCTTGAAGATATCTTGTATGAAAAAGCAAGAATAGATATTGAGAAAATAGGATAAAATTTTTGAAAAATAATTGAAGCCAAAATGTGAGACAATTATTAATAATATGCAGAAAGTGCCTTTTTCTCTATATATTAAAGGACACAAAAAATAGAACAAAAAATGAAAGAACTGGCTTGCTTGCCAGTCCTTCCACTTTCTTGAGCATGTTAAGCATTTTCTTTTTGCTCGGACTTAAGGTCATTCGTAGGTGCGCATGTTGTACAGGGCGTACCGAAGGGACATTTATCGCGATCTGGGCAATGTCCACAACAGATATTCCGCGTGCACTCAGCAGGCCTAAAACAATTAGAACATGCCATACTCATTCCTCCTTTTCTAAGTAGTTAGCTAACCAAATAGTGCGAGAGGGATCCTTTTTTATTTAGAAAAAACTGATTTCAAATATGTAATAAAATGAAAATGCTTAATAACTAAAATAATTCAACTTTGTAAAATTATAAAATATGATACAATAAAGTAGAACTTTGTCGAATAAAAGAATACTATATATTAGATAGTATATTTAATACTATCTGGGAGGTGGAAATATGATTCATAAATGTTGTACAGATATAATTATATTTATATTGACATCATTATTATTGTTTGTTTTAGGAATAATAATAGGAGCATTTACTGGATTAGTAGCTTTATTAGGAGTAGGATCTATCATTACAATTACAGCAATATTAATAATATTGTTGATAATAAGAATAATTACTTTAATTTGTTGTAAAGAAAAGAAACAAAACAAATGTTGCTGCGATTATGATAAATATTGCTAAAGAAAAATGTTGCTTATTTGAACTATACTATGTCATTATAGTATAGTTCGATAAGAAAGATAAAATTATAAACCAATGAATTGTTTAGATTCATTGGTTTATTTATGTTCAGTAGTAAAAAATTAAACATTTTATTGATTATTTATTATTTATAGAATGAGAAATATTACTATACTTAATCTTAGTTGCCTGACCACCTCTAATGTGACGCTCTGCCTTATTCTCGTCCAACACTACTCTTACTTCAGCAGCAAGGGCAGGATTAATCTTTAATAGCCTTTCACTAACATCTTTATGTACCGTTGTTACTTTTCGTAACGGTAGAATTTTGATTTTTTATATCATCAAAATTTGTAATTACCATAGGGCTACTTCCAATTTCATTTAGTAATTTTAATCTTACTTCTATATTTCCTTCACTACCTACTTCAATAACATCTATTATTGTTTTAAGCATTGAATTTGTAATTGTTTCATTATTTAAAATGTCATCAACTGTACTTATTGTCTTTGTAAGTTCTTTTTCTAATACATCTTTTTCTTTTATTTCAGAAGTGATTAACTTTAATTCCCTTTCTAATCTTGCTATATCTT
>CALXBZ010000030.1 GCA_944386665.1 uncultured Clostridia bacterium | reverse complement strand
AGTATTCGCTTTATTTTGCTTTCGATTTTTTCAGTATTATAATGAAGTCCAAAACCTTTACAATTATGATTTTTACACCTTAAATGATAGTATACTTTTAATTTACCATTTGGATATTTAAAAGATTCTGATGAACTCATAATATTTCTACATATAGGGCATTTTACTAATCCTGAAAACAAATGAATATACTCACCATAATAAATGAAAATTATAGTCTAAACTTTAATTTTATTTAAAATTTGTTTGACTTCTTTGAGATTATATTTTTGTTTATGTTCTTTAATATAAAATGGTTTACTAGAGATTTCATTTACTTTGTATTCTAGTATTGTAAGAGTAATAGGATATGTAATCAGATATTCAGTGGGTTCTATAACTTGTAAATTGGCGTCTAGTAGATTTTTAACCTTACCGTTTTTAATTTTGTATTTATAATCCTTAATCACTTCAAGTATTTCCGTATTCAGCTTTAAAGTCTGAATGGTCTTAAATTCAAGCATAAAAAACGTCCTCCTTCCTAGAAAGAGAACATTTAAGTTTCATATATAAAAATAAAAACTTACGAGCTTTAATTAGTCCGTAAGTTGTATTCAAATGGAGCAGGTAGCGGGAATCGAACCCGCATAGCCAGCTTGGAAGGCTGGAATTCTACCATTGAACTACACCTGCATCTCTCAACGACATTTATTATTATAGCGAATAAATTTTAATTTGTCAACACTTATTTTAAAATTTTTTTATTTTCTATTAAATAAATTTCATTGACCATTAAAATGTTTACTTGGGGACAGTTTGTTTGTTTTGGGACTGTCCCCAAATGAGCATTAAGCTCTTGGATGTGCTTTTTTATATTCATTTTTTATTCCTGAATCTTGAAATTGCATATATACTTGTGTAGAAGATATATCTGAATGTCCTAACATTGTTTGTATTGCTTTTAGTTCTGCTCCATTTTGTAGTAAATGTGTTGCAAAAGAATGTCTTAATACATGTGGTGTTATTTCTTTTTCTATATGAGCTTGTTCTTTATAGTATTTAACTATTTTCCAGAAACCTTGTCTTGTTAATCTTGTTCCATTAACATTAACAAATAAAGCTTCTTCATTTTCGTCACGTATTAAATATGGTCTTGCATCATCTATATATTCTTTTAATGCTTTTAAAGACATTGATCCTAATGGAATGTTTCTTGATTTATTTCTTCCTCTACAAACAACATATCCTTCTTCTATTTTTACATCTTCTATGTCTAAAGAGATCATTTCTGTAACTCTCATTCCTGTTGCATATGCAAATTCTAGCATTGCCTTATCTCTTGTTCCTTTTAAGTCTACATCTTTAGGTTGTTCTAATAACAGTTCAACTTCTTTTGAAGTTAAAATACTTGGTGCTTTTTTATTTATTTTAGGTGACTCAATTGTCATTGTAGGGTCTTTTTTTACTTTCTTAATTCTAATTAAATATTGATAAAAAGACCTTATTGAAGCTAAACTTCTTGATATAGTTGATTCTTTTTTGTTTTCTTCTCTTAAATATTCCATGTATTCTAATATTGTTTCTTCAGTTGCTTTTAAATAGTTTATTCTATTTTCTGCTATGTATCTTGCGTATTGTTCTATATCTCTTCTGTATGATTGAAGTGTATTATCTGATACTTTCTTGTCATCTTTAAGAAAATCTAAAAAAAGTTTAACTTGTTTTTCCATTTGAACTCCCCTATTCTATTTATTTTGTATATGTAATATTTATAATAATTATAAAACTTAACTTTAATTTACATAACTTACACATGTTATATCAAAATATTGCTCAATTGTAAATACATTTTCCTAAATTTCTACAATTTATTTTTTATTTAGCAATATTTAAGTATTATTTGACTTAAATTACCCGATATATATGTTTCTATTACTGAAGAAAATAATAGTAATATTAACATTAGTACTGAGAATATTGTATGTTTTAATATTTGCACTTTTATATTTTCTTTTCTTCTGTCTTCCATTATAAGCCTGTATAATTTTATTCCACTAACAGCTAAAGTTATAATTGTTGGTATATAAATTATATTTTGCAATAGCATAGTTGCAAATATAAATGCTATACTTTTTCCTGTTCCTAGAGTTGCCGTAACAGCTGCAATGGTGTAACCTATACAATATCCTTTGTATCCAATTACTAAATATATTAAAGGAACACCTATTACTGTAGATCCTAGAAACCACAACAATATTGCTATGCATAAGTTATTTATAATTGAGGTAATAAGTAATGAATTTGTAGAAATTTGATAATTTTCTTTCACAGAATTTATAAAATTGCTAATATATTCACTTATTTGTTTTGATTGAACTTCATTTATATTGTTGATAAATACTACACCTAGCAATAATCCTATAAAAAATATTATTATTAATATTAAGTAGCTTCTAAGATTCTCTTTTATATATTCAAATATAGTGTTTCGTATTACATGTGTATTACTTTTTCTTGATGTACTTCTCATCTTTCCTCCTAAGATTACGTTTTATACATAATGTCTATTCAATAATCTTAGAATTAGAACTTTATTAGTTTAAATTAGTTCTTTATTTTTATTTACACTTTTTATAAAAGCTATTCAACAGAGACTTTACCATATTCTCCTCCGCCACCAGCATGTATTTTCATTTTTCCTTCTCTTGAATTTATTATTTCTTTTGCAACTTTTTCTCCTACAACCGCTTCTATGTCATCTTTTGATAATTTATGTAAAATTGTCATCTCTGTACCAAATTGTGTTAATAGCTTGTCTATTGTTTTTGTTCCTAATCCTGGTATAAAAGTAAGTGGTACTTGATAAATGTAAGGTGGTCTGTGTTCTGGACTTTTGCTTTCTTCCTTGTCTTTTATTAATTCAATTCTGTCAAATACTCCAAATGTAACTTTCTCGCTATTACAATATGGGCATACTGTTACTGGTTCTTTTGTTTCTATTACCTGATTGCAATTGTCACAAAATGTTCTATGATATTTGCCAAGTTTTGGATCTAGCCCATAATTGCTTAAAACTGTTCTTCCGTCTTCTCTTTTTAGTGCTTTTACTACTTCTTTAAAACTTATGTCTTCTACTAACATTTTGTTATATTCCCTTGCTATTTTTGGAAGAGAGTGTGCGTCTGAGTTCGTAACAAAAGTTTTGTCCTCTAATTCTGTGATAGTATCTGCCAAGTTTGTATCTGCACTTAAACCTAATTCAATTGCAAATATTTTATTAAATTTTTCTTTAAAAATCTCTTTCATTCTGTCTACACAATTTCCATAATAGCTTTTAAATGGAGTAAAACAATGTGCTGGAATTAAAATTCCATTGTATTTTTCCACAATATCTATTAATTCATAACCAGATATATTTGACCTTTGTGTGCTTAGTGTTATATTTTTTATATGGTTACTCATTTCTTTTGAGAATGCTTTTATATCTGATAAGTGTGGAAAGAAACATACATTATGTGCTGCTCCACATTTTCCGTTCCTGCTTATTTCTGAAGTTTCTACTTCACTTCCTAATAGTATGCAAACTTTGTCTTTGTATATTATTCCGCCGTCTTCTATTTCGTAGGCTTCTCCCGTTTTTAAAAAGTTCTCTATGTCTTCTATAACATATGGAGAAGCACAATCTATAATTCCAACTACATTAATTCCTTTTCTATCAGCACATTCTTTTGCAATGTTTGCAAAATTCAGGCTCCTTGCAGCTGTTATTTTTATTGGTTTTCCATTCTCACTTCTACCTATGTGTACATGTAGATCTGCAAATATTTCTTCCATTTATTTCTTCATTCCTTCCATTATATTATTTTAGTCTATTTCTATTTCTTATAAAGATTATAAATATAAATTACATTAACCTATAAAATGAGGAACTTTTAAAGTATCCTCATTTTATTCCTTATTCTCTCCTCTAGGCTATTTCTATTACATTTTTGCTTCAAGGCTAATTTTATCATATGCTTTATTCTCTAAACCAATCTTCATATACTCTTCCAGAATTAGGTTGATTCATTTCATAATTTCTTGTAGCTTCTTTACTGTTTAATCTTCTTGAATTATCATTTGATATTCTTGATGGATCTACTAGTTGTTCTAATGGAACACCATTTATTCTGTTTTGTAAAATAAATTGTATTTGTGTCATTTCTCTTATATATTCTGCAATGTCTTTATTAGAATCCTCTGTTCGAACGCTATGTTCTCTATGTCTGTCTAAATGTCTATTAGCCTCTTTTACAGATGCTGATATAATTCCAACAGTATTTGGTATTATTAAATCACTATTATTTACTAAACTCATACTTTTATAGCCTCCATCCTATTTACAAAATGTTTGAATATATCTAAATATCTATTTTCTTTTCCTTTTAAGTTTCTATATTCTAATAATACTAGGGCTTCGTCAACTTTAAATCCAATCCTTTCTGGTCTGTCTAAAAGCATTCCTCCAAACTGATCTATAAGTTCTAAAACGTCTGCTTCTGGTTCTCTTGGTTCAGAACCACTATATCTATTTATCTGCTCACATATTCTACAAAATTTTTCATCAAAACCAAGAGTTGCTAAATATTCAGCACCTTCTTTTGCATAAGTTTTTATTTTGTTCATGTCTGTAAAGTTATTTACTTTTTTGCAATTACACACTAGACACGCTGTTATCATCATGTTCTTATCAAAATTAAGTTCTGGAGTGTTATCTAAAAACAGTTTTAATAATTCTGTTTTGAATACAACAGAATTATCGAAAAAAATGTTACCTCTTTTATTTAAGTAATACATTATTTCCATTTTCTTTATCCAGTCTTTTTCTGATAATATATATTCTGCAAAAGTTTGGTTTTCCATATTTAATCTCATCCCCCTAATATAAAATTTGTTTTAAAATATTTTTTATTTTTTATACAATTTTATTACATTTTTATTATGGCTATACTCTTTCCTTCTAATTATATGATACATTAATTACTTTTTCAACAATGATACGTAAATGTAATTTTATTGTAATACTATTGTAATTTTATAAACATCTTATAGAATCTTATTGTCTTTTAATTTATTATTATCATTTTATTTGTAAAATCTAAATTTGCTTTAGAATTGTGTTCATATCCCAATGTATAAACATCTGTCGCAAAAATGTCTATATTTAATAATTCTGCTAATTGCTTGTTTTTATTTTCATCTACAAATTTTTTTACAGAAGTTATCATATTTATTTTAGGATTTCTTGCAGTTATTTCTGATAACAACATTTTTCCTTTTGAATTAAATCCAAGTACTCTAGCATAAGGTTCTATCTTCTTAGAGGTTTCCATCATTTTTTTGTTTATTCCGAGTAATGCGTAAATAAGTATTCTTTGTATTCTAGTTTGAGTATATCGTTTTGATTTTATATTATTTATTAAGTCTGTCAAGTTATTACAGTTGTTTGCCGCATTCTTAATTGCATTTTCCAAGCCTTCTGAAACATCTGGTAAATTTGCAATTTCAGATACAGACATTCTTCTTAATATGTATATTATTTCTTTTTCGTATTTTTCTATTCCTATTACAACTTCACCTTTTTGTGCTTGTTGCCCAAAAATTTGGTATGTACTGTTTGGAACTACTTTTCTAAATTCTAAGTAATTTTCTTTTTTTATTAAATCTCGTATTCCTGTTGCACTTGCAAAATTTTGAACGATACGTTTTTCATTATAATATACTTTTTGTCTTTTTATCATAATAGGTTCTAATTTACTCTTTTGTATTTTTAAAGCTTTTAAATATTCAATAGCAAGAATATTATTTGGATTGCTTAAAATATTTGCATATTTTTTAATATCGTTTAGATACATCATAAGTGCATTTTCTCTTGCTGATGGATATGATAATCCTTTTTTTAATTCGTGATTTAATATAGTAGTGTATCCTTTTGGCTCTTCATGTAAAACATTAGCAATATTATTTAAAGTTGCTAGCTCGTTTGCTTCTGCTCCAAAAGCAATGCTGTCTACTATTTTTAAGCTTTCAAGAATTTTTATTGCTCCATTTGCGAAATTTTCTGCACTAGATACACTATATATTGTTGGAAGTTCAAGTACAAGATCCGCACCTCCACATATTGCCATATAAGCTTTTGCCCATTTATCTACAATAGATGTATCTCCCCTTTGAGTAAAGTTTCCAGAAATAACTGCCACGCAAAAATCAGCATTTGCTTCTTGTTTAGCCTTTTGCAAATGATAATAATGTCCATTATGAAATGGATTATATTCTGCAATTATACCCACAGTTTTACTCATAAACTTTCTCCTTTAATTATATTTCAAAATTATATTAATTGCTTTATTCAAAATAACATCACAAAAATATTAATATACTTTTTTAGTATTATTGCACTTTAAATTATTTATTGGTATAATATCATAAATAATAACTAATTACAATTTATTTAAATAATTTTAGAAAGGTATTTTAAATGGAAGAAATAACGATATATACTGATGGAGCATGTTCAGGTAATCCTGGCCCAGGTGGTTGGGGCTCTATTTTAATGATGGGAGAAAATAAAAAAGAAATTTCTGGTGGTTCTCCTAACACTACAAATAATATTATGGAGCTTACTGCTGTAATAGAGGCTTTAAAGCTTTTAAAACGACCTTGTAAAGTTAATGTTTACAGCGATAGTGCTTATGTTGTAAACGCTTTTACTCAAAATTGGATTTATGGTTGGATGAAAAAAAATTGGAAAACCGCTGGTGGCGCTCCAGTAAAAAATAAAGAACTTTGGCAAGAGTTATATAGTCTTACTAAAGTTCATGATGTTACTTTTAACAAAGTAAAAGGTCATGCTGATAATGAATTTAATAATAGATGTGATGAATTAGCTGTTGAAGAAAGTAAAAAATTTTAGCTTTATAATAATATACAAACACAATAAATTACTACTTTTATTATTGCTTTGCATGCTAAAGTAAAGGTATACAGCTTTATTCCGATTTTGTTTAGCTCTTTATACTTGTTTTCTATTAATTTTTCCTCTTTCTTGCTAAGCAATTTTGTTTTTTGTATATATTCTTTTGTTATAAATTCTGCTCTTGTCATCGCATCTATCTCTAATAAGCTTCTAATAACAAACCATATAAATTGTATTAAAAATAAAGCTGTGAAAAGAATACTTATTACTTCTTTGCTTTGTTTTTTGTAGATTGCTATGAAGCAAATTGTAACAAAATATAATATACTAAAATTTGAAAATATAAAGTTAAATTTTAGAAGTGTTTTATTCTGGATAGAATGCACACATTCATGTGCTATTGTTTGAATTCTTGTACAATTATCCTTAATATTTGCTATTAATATTTTATTTGACATTACCAAATACAAACTCGTTTGCGATTTTTCATCTTTTGTTTCTTCTATTTTTACGTTTTTATTATCTAATACTTCTAATATATCTGTGCAAATTTTTTTATTCTCTGGAAATTTGTTTGTTAAATTTATTAGTTCAGTTTCGTCCCTTAAGTTTTTTATTTCTTTTATATCTCTTACTTTTATATTCATTCCGATTTTTAAAATTACTATGCATATAATGCATAATCCAATTATTACTATATACTCCATTTTTTCTCCTGTTAACACATATTTTTCTTAACGAACATTTTTGTATTATACAAATTGTTATAATTTTACATTTCTTATAAGTATTCTTAATATAAAAAGAGCACATAAATAAGTTTATACTTATCGTGCTCTATTTTATATTTTTATATTACATCTTTTACTGCTTCTGCTATAATCTTATTTACATCTGCTATCATTACATTAAATTTAATTTCCGCTTCAAAATATTTTTTTATTTCTTCATCTTTTAATAATTCTGCATACTTATCTTGTAGTAATTTTGTGTTTTCTTCTGCATTTGTACTATTTCCTTGCATTGCATCTATTTGTATTTTATATCTTAGATGTTCAAATTCTTCAACTTTTTCTTTTTGGGCTGGATTTGCTTCTATATTTGCTTTTAATTTTTTATATTCTTTATATTCATTTGAATCTCTTATTTCTTTTGCTAATTTATTTGCTGTATCGTATATGTTCATATAGCTTCAATCCTCCTTATATTATGCATATGCATGTCTTTTTTTGAAACTTAATAGATTTGTAATCTCTTTTTGTGAATTTTCTGCTTTTTCTGTTTTTCTTGCTTTTTCTTGTAATATTTGTCTTGCTTGCCTTTCTGCCATTGTCTGACATATTGCTTTTTCGTAAGTAAAATGCGTATCTTGAGCAATTTTTTCCCAATTAAATTGTTCTTTTACTTTTTGTTTTGCTCTTTTAGCACAATTATTTGCTAGTTGATGGTCATATAATAATGCTGTTATAGAATCTGCAATTGAGTTTGGATTTCCTGCATATGATTTCATTCCATCAACTCCATGATTTACTATTTCATTTAATCCTCCAACATCTGATACAACTGTTGGAACTCCAGCAAGCATTGCTTCTAATGCAACTATTCCAAATGGCTCATATGTGCTTGGGAATACTGCAACATCTGCACATTTATACATCTTCTGAACTTGTTTTGAATCCAAATATCCTGTGAAATATATTTTATTATTTAAACCTAAACTTGCAGCTTCAGCTTTTAATTCATCAATCATTCCACCTCTGCCTGCAATAATTAGTTTTGCATCATTATAATTTGATAGTACTTTAGGCATTGCAGCTATTAAATTTTGTATTCCTTTTTCATATACAAGTCTTCCAACATAAAGAATTATTTTCTCGTTATCCATTGCGTATTGTCTTCTAAAGTCGTAGTCTCTTTCGATTCCTGTGAAGTTAGATAAATTTATTCCATTTGGTATTACATTTATCTTGTCAAATGGTAAACCAAATAATCTTTGTATTTCGTTTTTCATATAGTTGCTGTTTACAATTACCTCTGTTGCTTCATATGTTAATAGCCATTCTGTATCATTAATGTATCTTTGTGTTTCGTCATGAATTCCACTGTTTCTGCCGGCTTCTGTAGCATGTATTGTTGCAACAATTGGAATATCATATGCATTTTTTAGCGACTTTGCAGCATATGTTACTAGCCAATCATGGGCGTGAATTACGTCAAATCCACCTTCTTTGTTTATAATTTCTGTTGCTTTTGATACCATGTTAAAATTTAATTGCATAATCCAATCAATAAAGTTGTTTGGGTGTATCATATAGTTATCTACTCTATATACATTTACCCCTTTGTCATTTTCGTATTCTGGTACGTCTGTGTTATCTCTGTATGTTACTACTGTTACTTCATGTCCATCTTTAATTAGTCTTTTTGATAGATCATGAACTACTCTTGCTATTCCTCCAACGATTCTTGGTGGATATTCCCATGTTAGCATTAATATTCTCATTTTGCTAGTTCTCCCTTCACATAATTCTCTTTAGTATTTTATTCGCATAATGTTCGACATGTACATTGTATACAAAAAAAATACAAATGTAAACATTTTTTGATAATTTTTTTAAATTATTCTAGAAAAATATGATGTACTTTTTATTTGTACATCACATTTCTAATTTGTTTGTTTTAAAAGTTATATTCTATTTAATTTTTATCTACTAAATCTTTTTATAGGTTTGGTACATTATATTTAAGTTTTCCATTACTTTCTGTTATTTTATACCAGATCCTACTACTAGTAGAATTATTTGTATCTACATTTGAATTTAATTGATTTATAATCTGTGTTTGAGTCAAATTATCTACTGGATTTATTCCTTCTCTGTCACTTCCTTCAGCTCCAAAAATACCTTCGACTTTATTGTAATAACAGTTTGTAATTGTAGTATTAGTATTAGATGTATGGAAGTCTCCTATTATTGCTCCAATATAAGGTGATTTGTCTCCAAGTTTTGTGGCACTAATTGTTCCTATATTATAACCATAATTTAATATCCCATTGCCATCCCCTGCGATTCCTCCTATTCTTATTCTATCTCCTGAAGTTGCAGTTATTGTTCCACAGTTATAAACATTATTTATAATACTTGTGCTAAGGTCTTCTGTATCTCCTGCAATTCCTCCAATCTTTATTCCAGATGTCTCGGAATTTGATGTTATTGCTCCAATATTAATACAATTTTCTATTATTCCTGCATCATTATTTTTCCCTGCAATTCCTCCAACATTTATATCATCGTCTTGTGATCCTACTGTTGTAGTAAAAGTCTTGCTTCCTGTTAAAGTTCCCTCATTTATAGAATTAATTAATGGAGCTTCATTATCCCCTACAATTCCTCCTACTTTCAATGAATGGTACGCAGTAGCATTTGTAATTGAGTTAAAATTTATATCAAAGTTTATTGTTCCTTTATTAGAACATCCATCTATTTTTGTGTTTTCATTTATATCTTCATTTGTTCCAGCTATTCCACCTATATATACATTGAGCCCTTCTGGCATTTCTAAATTGTCAGCCGTAACAGTTATATCCATATCGCTAGTGCAGTTAATTATTTGTCCTCCATGTTCATTTTGGCCAGCTATGCCTCCAATATACACTAAGCCTTCATTCTTATCAAATAATTTTACACTAATTTTTCCTTGAATAGTTAAATTTTTTATTGTTCCTGAATTTTCTTGTATTAGTGCTATTATAGGGTCATTATCATCAATATTTCCAGTATAATATTTTAATGTGTCTTGCATATATATATTACTCATTGTATGTCCTTTTCCGTCAAAAGTTCCGCCGAATTTAAATCCATTCTTTAATCCTTTGCTATTTTCATTGTTTAATTCATACATAATACCTTCAGTTTTTCCATCATTGTTATAGTCCCCAAAAAGTTGTGTATCGTTAGGATTATTATACGAATTCGGATTTTTAAAATCCAAATCGGTTTCTAATTCCACAAAAGCTTCACATACTGTACTATTTCGTCTTATTTCTTTTATAAAATATACATAATCTTCTACTGATCTTATTTTATATGGCTTGTCGTAGCTGCCATCTTGAGTTCCTCCATCTGTTATATCTCCTGGAGTTTCGTCTTTTACACTATCTTCTTTCGTTCCTGCTAGCAGTTCTTGTAAACTATTTAATTCTTTCTGTTCATTTTCTGCTGCTTGAGCATATTCTTCAACTGCTTCCTTGGCTTTTGTAATTATTCCATTATTTCCTAATACTAGATTTAAACTTACCCCTGCTAGTATTAATAATACAACTATGTTTAGTATGTTATCGATGGTTAGGCTGTAGAAAATCAGACTGGAATAAATCACTAGAATACTACATCAATTTTTAAAATATTTAAAAAATTCACACTAATCTTTACAATCTCCACACAGTTAACTTTAAACTGCCATAAGTTTTAATAAAGCACAGTTCTAAAACCTATGGTGTATATGCAACTGGTAGTATCATTAACACGATGGTTAGATGCCATATACTCAAAACCAGTAACACTATAACATCCTCCTCTACGAACACATGGTGCATCATTATTACTAGAATATTCCAATGTCCACTCCCATACACTTCCAGCCAAATCATATATATTCATTTTTTTAGTATCTTCTGATACTCCTGTTGTTAATAACATTGTACCATTTTTTGTACCTGGTTCTACATCTAACCAATTACCATCTATTTTATCTGGAAATGAATTATATTTTCCACTTACTAACATTATTGAACTATTACTATAATTTCCCCAATTTGTACTTCCTATTTCATCTCCTCCTTTTATTTCTGCTTGCGTTAATCCTCCTTTGGTTTCTAAAAACTTACACGTTAAATCCCATTGTATCCCAAGCATTAAACTACCTGTTTTTCCTCCTGTTGATAATTGTTGTGATAGTGTTTGGGCTTGACTACATCTTACATAATTAAATGGATATGCATTTGCTTTTATTACTGGTGTCTCTGTTATTGGATGTTCTGTATAATAATCATTTCCATAACTTCTATAGCTGTTTTCTATTCCTACTTCGTACCTTCCAATCCAAAATCCACCATATTTATATACACTTCTTAACATATTATTTTTTGCAGTGCTATATGCATTTGCATCTGCAAATCCTGCTTGGTCTGTTGAATAAAATGTGTCTTCATAGCCTTCTTCCCTATATGCACTTGTATATTTTGCTAAATCTTCATATATTGTATCACATTGTTCATCCGTAATATCATTTACATCTAAATCTATTCCTGCTGTTGGATATACTTCTGCAGTTCTTGGCACTTCTACCCATACCCATTCATTTCCATTTTCATCTCTTATTACTATTCCTTCACTTGCATCTCCTTCAATTACTGTAGCACCTGTTGGCATCGCTTCCTCTGGATCTGTTATTTTAGTATCTACTCCAGTTATCTTTATAATACCATTAACCGTATAATCAATTGCATCCTCATATCCTTGTAATGTTGCATTTTCAGTATTTTGTGCATCTAATGTATCTTTTCTTGCTTGGTTTGCTTTTGTCAGTATTCCGTTAGGTCCTGATAGTGCTGCTATTGTTACTCCAGCAAGTATTAGCAATACTATAATCGTTACAACAAGTGCGATTAATGTTATAGCACTTTGACTATTTAAGCTTTTTAGCTTCTTTTTTTCTCTTGTTTTTTCCATTTTTTGTTTATCCCCCTTTAAAGCATTATAACTTTTTTCTTTTATAATTATGCTATCATATAACGTTTCGATTTTCAACATGTTTTATATTTTGTAATTGTTTTGTAATATTGTAATAAAATTATTTTATTTTTTTAATTTTTATTTTGTTTTTCTATTGAATTTATTTTATTTTTGATATAGTATATAATAAGATTTTATTTGAGCGTAAAACAAAGGAGGAAAACATGCCAAGAAAGCAAGCATACGAATTAGAAAATATCAAAAAGACTACAGTGTCA
>CALXBZ010000029.1 GCA_944386665.1 uncultured Clostridia bacterium | reverse complement strand
AAAGCGAAATGCATAAAATTTGAAAAATTACCAATAATATTGTTATAACTTACATTTTAAAATAGCTTAATGACTTTAAGCAGAGGAAGCATAGAGCTATTACTGGAGATAATAACATAATATTATGAAAATTTAATTAACTAGGGTAGGAAAAATTATGAAAAGAGAAATTAAAAAAATGCTTGGAATTGTATTTTTAATATTAATACTAATTATTTCTTTAGTAGAAATTTTTTGCAATAATTTTGCTCCAAAAGTAGAAGCAAATAGTGATGCAAGTTCGGCATCTGATGTACAGTTAATTGCTAGAGCAATTAATGGAGAAGCAAGAGGAGAACCTTATGAAGGACAAGTTGCTGTCGGAGCAGTTATTTTGAATAGAGTAAAATCACCAGAATTTCCCAATACAATTGCTGGTGTAATTTACGAACCAGGTGCTTTTACAGCTGTTAGCGATGGACAAATAAATGTGCCAATAGCAGAGGGGTCAACAGTTGTAAAGGCTGCTAGAGATGCATTAAATGGATGGGATCCAACAGGAGGAGCTATTTATTATTTTAATCCTGACACCGCTACAAATAAGTGGATTTGGTCCAGACCACTTATAAAGAAAATAGGAAAACACAGGTTTTGCAAATAGGAGGATTTTATGATGATGGAAAATAAATATGCAAAAGGAAAAATTACAAATAAAATGGCTATGATTATAATAGCCATAATACTTGCAATATCAGTTGTTAGTGCAATAATTTATTATGCTTATCAAGAGACTAAAAGATATATAACTGCATCAGAAAATAAATATAATATGTCATTTTTTGAATTAGTAGACTATGTTCAAAATGTTGAAACATATTTAGCTAAAACATTAATTTCAACAACTCCAGAACATGGAGCAGAAACACTAACAAATGTGTGGAGAGAGGCAAGCGTCGCACAAAGTTGTTTATCGCAATTACCAATTAATAGTCATGAATTAGAAAATACATCTAGATTTTTAAATCAAGTAAGTGATTATAGCTATTCACTATCAAGAAAAAATATCGCAGGAGAAGCACTTTCCCAAGAAGACTTAAAAAATATAAAAGAGTTACACACATATAGTTTAGAATTAGAAAATATACTAAATCAACTATCAGAAGATTTAAATAGTGGAAGAATAAAATGGGGAGAACTTCAAAGTGATGGAACAAAAGCTTTTGCAACACAAGTTAGTTCGATTACTAAAGATAGTTTTTCTACCTTAGAAGAAAATTTTCATGAATATGCTGGACTAATATACGATGGAGCTTTTTCAGAACATATAACAACAGCAGAGAAAAAAGGATTGACAGGTGAAGATATTAACGAAGAAAAAGCAAAAGAAATAATAAAAAAATTTTATGGAGAAGATAAAATTGAAAAAATAGATTCAAATGGATTTTCAGAAAATGCAGAAATACCATCATTTGATTTTAATGTTAAAATGAAAGAAAATGACAATTTAGCTACAATATCAGTAGCAAAGAAAGGTGGACATATAATATTTGCCAACTATAATAAAGAAGTAAAAACAGAAACAATTTCACAAGAAAAGGCAAATGAAATTGCAAAAGAATTTTTAAATAATAACGGATATGCAAATATGAAAGAAACCTATTATCTAAAACAAAATGGAATTGTAACAATAAATTATGCATTTACTCAGAATAATGAACAAGGTCAACAGGTTATAATATATCCAGATTTAATTAAAGTAAAAGTTGCATTAGATGACGGAAGTGTATTAGGAATAGAAACATCAGGATATTTAAATTCTCACACAACAAGAACCTTTACAAATAACATAATATCAAAAGAGAAAGCAAAAGAAGTCTTGAATAAAGATTTACAAGTGGAAAGCGAAAATTTAGCAATCATACCAACAAAATGGAATACAGAAGTTTTTTGCTGGGAATTTAAAGGCAAAGTAGATGATAATGAATTTTTAGTATATATTAATGCAGAAACAGGAAAAGAAGAAGATATATTAATTATACTAAATACTCCAGAAGGAACATTAACTCATTAACATAAAAACAAAGAAATAAATGAAAACTAAGTTATGTTTACTATATATTCCAGTATTTTAACATAAAAAATAAACAAAATAATAATGTAAATTTTAATTTATTGTACAGAAAATTTTTTAAAATGAAAAATGAATTTCGGTGCAATAAAAATAACTATTAGGAGGATATGATAGTATGACTAAAAGAAAATTAATGACAGAAAAATTAAAAGAAGAAATAGCAAAAGAATTAGGTGTTTATGAGCAAGTAAAAAGAGATGGTGGCTGGGATAATGTACCATCAAAAACATGTGGAAATATGGTAACAAAGGCTATAGAAATAGCAAACAGAAATGCAGAATAATAAATTTAACAGATTAACAAGAGAAATAAAATGTGATTAGCCGGGGATAAAATCGTTTTATCTTCGGTTTTATCGTGTTAGTAAGATGTTGCAAAAAATAAATTGCTGGCATATAATAGTAAAAAACATTGGAGGGAAAAATCGTGAAAAAAAATATTGCTGTGCAGGATATACTTGAAGCAACTAAAGGAAATCTTATGTATGGAAATAAAAATGAAATATGCGAAAAATTTTCAAAAAGCACAAAAGAAATACAACCTGGTGATGTATACATAGGATTTAAAGGGGAACGTTTTGACGGAGGAATGTTTTACGAAGATGCATTAAAGCAAGGGGCAAAGGGATGTATTATAAATAAAATTGCAGACTTAGAGATAAAAAATATTCCTAACAAATTTGTTATTCAAGTTGATGACACTGTAGAAGCAATTGCACAAATTGCAAAATTAAAAAGAGAAAAATATAATATTCCTGTAATTGCTGTAACAGGAAGCGTTGGGAAGACTAGTACAAAAGACATAATATATAGTGTTGTTTCTCAAAAATACAAAACCTTAAAAACACAGGGAAATATGAATAATCATATTGGAATGCCAATGACAATTTTAGGATTGGAAAAACACGAAGCATTAGTAATAGAGATGGGTATGAATCATTTTGGAGAATTGAGAAAATTAACACAAATAGCAAAGCCAACTATTGCTGTAATTACAAATGTTGGAACAGCTCATATAGGAAATTTAGGCTCAAGAGAAAACATATTAAAGGCAAAACTTGAAATATTAGAAGGATTACAAGAAAACGGAAGTGTAGTAATAAATAATGACAATGACTTATTAAATAAATGGCAAGCAGAAAATAAAAAGTACAAAGTTATTACATATGGAATTAATAATAAGAGCACAAATATTGCACAAAATATTACATATAATGATAATGGAAGTAAATACGAACTTTACCCAGAAAAACAGATAATAGCGGTGCCAGTTGGAGGAGAAGCTTTTGTTTATAATAGTTTAGCAGCAATTAGTGTTGGAAAAATATTAAACATTCCAATGAGTAAAATAATAGAAGGAATAAAAAAATTTGAATTAAGTAAAATGAGATTAGACATACAAAAAACTAAGAAGGGCTATACAGTAATAAATGATTGCTATAATGCTAATTACGATTCGATGAAATCGGCAATTGAATATTTAAAAGCATTTAAAGCTAATAGAAAAATCGCAGTTTTAGGAGATATGCTAGAGTTAGGAGAATTTGCAAAAGAGTTACATGAAAAAGTAGGAAAGATTGTTGCTGAAAATAATATAGATATATTAATAACAGTAGGTAAAGAAGCAAAAAACATAGCTGATATTGCAAAAGAAAATGGAGTTACACACATATATAAGTTTGATAATAACCAAGAAGCAATAAAACAGCTTGAAAAATTACTTGTGGTAGATGATGCAGTATTAATAAAAGCATCTAATTCTATGAACTTTAAAGAAATTGTAGATGTATTATTGTAATTTACAGTTAAAAATAGCTGTCATATCTGTTGAATGATATTATTTTAAAACTGTGAATTATAATAAATGAATATTGTTAAAAGGAGATAAATGAATGAATAAAATTAAAATAGGAGTCATTTTTGGAGGACAATCTACTGAACATGATGTGTCTATAGTATCTGGAAGTTCAGTAATAAAAAATTTAGACAAAGAAAAATATGAAATTTATCCGATATACATATCAAAAGATGGACAATGGTATACTTATACTAAAAAGGTAGATAAAATTGACATATTTAAAATTGGGGAAGAACCAAAAGAATTAGAAAAAATAGAAAATGAATTTGCTATTCTTAAAGCTCAAGATGTAATTTTCCCAGTATTACATGGATTATATGGAGAAGATGGCACAATTCAAGGATTATTAGAATTATTAAAAGTTCCTTATGTTGGTTGCAAAGTATTAGCTTCTAGTATTTGTATGAATAAAATTTATACAAAAATAATATTTGAAAAAGCAGGAATAAATCAAGCAAAATATATAGCAATAAATGCTGATTTTTCAGATAATAAATATACTTATATAGATAAAAACCTTAATCGTTTTTCAAAACAAATAGAAGATATTTGTAAAATTGTAGAACAAGAATTGAAATACCCAGTGTTTGTAAAACCATCAAATTCGGGTTCGTCAGTTGGCGTAAGCAAGGCAAATAACAAAAAAGAATTAATAGAAGCAATAGAAGAAGCAAAAAAATTTGACATAGAAATATTGATAGAACAAGGTATAAATGGAAAAGAAGTTGAATGTGCAGTATTAGGAACAGATAATGTGAAAGCTTCAGGGGTTGGTGAGATTATGTCTGCAGATGAGTTTTACAATTATGACTCAAAATACAAAAAAGCGGAGTCAAGAGTAGAACTGCAAGCAAACATTTCCGACGAAACAGCTGAAGAAATAAGAAAAACAGCAATAAAAGCATTTAAAGCTGTAAATGGAACAGGACTATCAAGAGTAGATTTTTTTGTGGAAAAAACAACTGGAAAAGTATACATAAATGAAATAAATACAATGCCAGGATTTACAAATATTAGTATGTATCCAAAATTGTGGGAAAATTGTGGATTGAATTACTCGGATTTATTAGATGAATTAATACATCTTGCAATTGATTAAGAAGGAGGATGCAATCATGGAATTAATAGAACAAATAAAGAAAGATCTAAAAGATATTTTATCAGAAAAAAGATACACGCATTCAGTTGGTGTAATGGAAATGGCTGCAAAACTTGCAGAAATATATGGAGCAGACATAGAAACTGCAAAACTAGCAGGAATTTTACATGACATTGCAAAAGAAATGAGTTCAGAAGAAAAACTAAAATATGTAAAAGAAAATAATATAATTATCAATGAAGTAGAAAGAATAAATACGCCAATACTACATGGAAAAATTGGTGCAGATATAGCTAAAAAGAAATATGGAATTAACGAGCAAGTACAAAGAGCAATTGAGTACCATACAACAACTAATCCCAATATGGATCTAATTTCAAAAATTGTGTATGTATCTGATAAAATTGAATTAAATAGAAAATCTGAAGATTATGATATTAAATATGAAAGAGAATTGGCTCTAAAAGACATAGATAAAACTATAATTTATATAATTGACTCAAATATAAAATCTTTACTAAATAAGGGAAAACTAATTGAAGCCGAAATGATAGAAACAAGGAATAAACTTCTTATAGCACAAACTGAAACTAATTAGAAGTATACTTTTATAGATAGAGAGTGGAATCTAAAATTTTATAAAAAAATCTTCCCAATAGTGCAAAAATATGATATAATTCAAGCACCATTATGTGGGAGGACGTTAAATGATTTTCAAAGATTATTACAAAATACTTGGACTAGATACAAACAAAGTAAATATAGATGAAATAAAAATTGCGTATAGGGAACAAGCAAAAAAATACCATCCTGATGTGAATTCAGGGGACAACAGAGCTGAAGAAAGATTTAAAGACATAAATGAAGCATACAAAATTTTGTCAGAACCTACAACAAGAAAAAAATATGACAGAATGTGGAATTCACATATAGGAAAGAAAAAAAGCAAAATAGCAAAGAAATCTACGGAAAACACAAAAAAAACAGCGACAAGAGGAGAAATTTTTAATGCTTTATTTGGTATAGAAAATATAAATGATGAAGGCTTACATAAAAATAAAAATTCAAAAGTTCCTACGCAAGGAGAAGATATAGAAACAGAAATCCCAATATCAATTATAGAAGGCTTTTTTGGACAAACTAAAAAAATTTCTTTAAGAACAGTAAGTGGGAAAATGAAAAATTTCGAAATTAATATTCCAGCAGGAATACGAAATGGAGAAAAGATAAGACTTATAGGACAAGGAAAACCGGGAACTAACGGTGGAAAAAATGGAGATTTATTATTTAAAATTAAAATAATAGAAGAGAAAAAGTATAAATTAATAGGTGCTGATATATACACAGATTTAAATATAAGTCCTTGGGAAGCTGTATTAGGAACTAAAGTAGAAGTGGATGCTATAGATGAAACTATAGGAGTATATATTCCGCAAGGAATAGAAACAGGGGAAGAAATACATATATCGAATAAAGGTTATAAGGATAATAAAGGAGGAAGAGGAGAATTTATCATAAAAATAAAGATAATGATTCCAAAAAATATTACAGAAAAAGAAAGAGAACTATATAGACAAATGAAAAAAATATCAAAATTTAATCCTAGAGACCTATAAAGTAACTTAAAATAGATAAAAAAATGTGCAAGCACATAATAAGATAACATAAAATTATTGACATGCTCTTTAAAATAATGTATAATATAAGAGTATGCAGAAGAGAAAATATGGAATATATTTCATATAGAAAGAGGTGTAATATATGGAACAAATACAGGGAAAACACTTTAGCATAACTGATCCACAAAATGTACAAACAGTAATTTATCAAATTAACAAAACTGATAGGGAGATTGATGAAAATGCTCCTAAGTTTACATTGGAACGACTAAAATGTAGAGAAGAATTAATTGGACAAAATAAAAGAAAAACCTTTTTTGTCGATTCGCAAAAAGACGTATATAACCAATTAGTAATTTTATCGTTTGGACAAGATAAAGTTGTTGTTAATATGGGATTGGTAAATAAAGATGAAGTAAAAATATCTAAAAAACCAGTACCTGTTAAGTTTGATACTCTATATTCTGAAAAAGAAACAGAATATAAAGATATTAAATACACACCAAATTTACAAAGACCAATAACGATAATAGACCCAGAAACAACAGAAGAAATAAAACCAGTGTTATACTTTGATAAAGATACAAATGAAGTTAAAGGAAAATGTAAATTAAAACCATATAAATCTTATTTCGCTTTTGAAATAAGAGAGGATAATGATTAAGGGGGATCATAAATGAGTGAATTAAAAATAGAATCTACAAATGGAGGTTCAATAGCAAAAGTATGTGGTGGACAAATGATAGTAGATGAGAAACAAAATCAATGTAAAATACCACCAGAAGCTAGCAAGGAGGCTAGAACTTCAAGAGAAGAAGAAGACTATATAACAATAAGATTAGTACCAAACAAAGAAATTGAACAAGGACAAGATAGATAAACTAAAACACAAGAAAAGGTGAAAAGATTATGAGTAAAATGCAAAGAGCGTTTCAAGATAATAAAAAATATTTAATAGTATTTCTAGTGCTATGGATAGTACTAGAAATACTATTAATTGCGCCTATAGCGGTAGCAAATGGAGCAACAATAGCAAAAGCTGGAAAATTTGATTTAGCTATCTTTATACAAGTTTTTGGTCAAGAAATATCTAGTTTTACAGCAATAACTAGATTAGGTACTAACAATGCAATAGAAACATTTGGAAAAGGTACTCTTTGGTTTACAATATTATTTCTTATAATTGCTCTAATAGGAATTATAAGATCAAAACCAAAAAATGAATATAAAGATATAGAAAACGGTTCCAGCAGTTGGAGCCAAGGTGGAGAACAATATAGAATTTTAAGCAAAAATAAAGGAATAATACTGGCTGAAGATAATTATTTACCTCTAGACAAAAGAGGAAATGTAAACGTGTTAGTAGTCGGTGGTTCTGGTTCTGGTAAATCGGCATCATATTCAATACCAAACGCATTCCAAATGCTTGGTTCATATGTGTTCACAGATCCTAAAGGAGAATTATACGATAAAACAGCCGGCTTTTTAAAGAAAAATGGCTATGACATAAAAGTACTAAACTTAGTAAATCCAGAAAACAGTGATGGTTATAACCCTTTATTACACATCAGAAGCAATATTGATGTAGACGTTATAGCAAACACAATAGTAAAAGGACAAAATGGAGAAGGAAAAAGTTCTGATCCATTTTGGGATGACAGTGCAGAAATGCTACTAAAGTCACTTATT
Organism: uncultured Clostridia bacterium; assembly: GCA_944386665.1. GTDB lineage: Bacteria > Bacillota > Clostridia > TANB77 > CAG-508 > CAG-245. The sequence continues at coordinate 4,679 of CALXBZ010000029.1, read as the reverse complement.
TACTATTTACTTGCAACAAGACCACCTGAAGAACAAAACTTGGCGTCTTGTGCAGAACTTGTAAGAGCAGCAAGCAATAATAATGGAAATAGCTTATTATCTGAGTTAATCAATGAATTGCCACCTGATCATCCAGCAAGAACAAATTATAAAAACATAGAACTAGCTTCAGATAAGACATATAGTTCAATATTAAGTACGTTACAATCTAAATTAGGAAAATTTGACTCAAAAGAAATAGCAGAAGTTACATCAACAAATACAATAGATTTTGAAGATATTGCAAATCATAAAACAGCAGTATATGTTATATCTTCAGATACACATACCGCTTACAACTTCTTGCTTACAATATTTTTTGCTCAAATGATTCAACAATTATACAACTATGCTGATGCAAATGGAGGAACACTTAAAACTCGTACATATTTTATACTAGATGAATTTGCAAACATTGGACAGATACCAGACTTTGATAAAAAAATATCAACAAGTAGAAGTAGAGGAATATCATTTAGTGTTATATTACAGAACTTAGATCAATTAGAAGCTGTATATGAAAAATCATATGAAACAATAATGGGTAATTGCGATACTCACGTATTCTTAGGAAGTAATTCATTTAAGACAGTAGAATATTTTTCTAAACAATTAGGAGAAACTACAATCTCAAGAGATACAAGGTCAACTAACAGAGACAAAAATTTCTCTAAGCAGGGATATAGTACATCGGATCAAATAATGGGAAGAGCATTGATGACACCTGATGAATTAAGAAGAATGGACAATGATTTATGTATTATATTTGAAAAAGGATTAAAGCCAATTAAAGCTAATAAATATTATTACTTTAATAAACCAATGGCAAGAAAACTAAATGAATATAGACTAGACCATAATGACTTTGAACTAGAAAGTAGAGGAACATGGAGAAAATTTAATCCAACAAATCCTTTCATAGACAAAAAAGACGAACCAGCACAAGACTTGAAAATTGAATCTTTAGATGATTTATTTAATGATGATATAGATAGCGCAAATACTTTTAAAAATAATCAAGGTTCACAAACAAACATTAATCAAAAAATGGACAATTCATTAATGTTTGAAAACTTAGTAGATAATAAACAAGATGGAGATTACATTAGTAAAACAAACAATAAAAAGTATGTAGAAGAAGATTCTCCAGTATTACCTATGGAAGAAAATACAAGAGAAGACGAACTATTTACAAAAGACCTACAAGAAGAGCTTGAGGCAAAATTTGATGAATTGTTTGGAAGTATAGATACTAAAAAAAATAATTAAAAATAAAACCAAGAAATATTTTAGTGTTTCTTGGTTTTTTTTATGTACGTTTGGGGACAGTCCCAAAACGTACAAACTGTCCCCAAGTGAACATTTTTTTATAGAAAAATTAAATTTTATAATTAAGGTTTGAAAAATTAAAAATGAAACTAATAAACAAGAACAAATGTTTTTAAAGTATTGACTTAAAACACAAATTTATGATATAAATTAAAAAATGGAGGTTATGAATTATGAAATTTGTACATATTGCAGATATGCACTTTGATAGCCCTTTTGTTACACTTGCACAAAACGAAAAATTTGCTCAAGAAAGAAGATTAGAACAAAGAAAAGTAATGAAAAATATAGTGGAATATATTAAAAAAGAAAATATTCCATATTTTTTTATAGCAGGTGACTTGTATGAGCAGGAATATATAAGAAAATCAACTATAGAATACATAAATAATTTATTTAAAGAAATAGAGAATACCAAAATATTTATTGTACCGGGAAACCATGACCCATACATAAAAAATTCATTTTACCAACAATATAAATGGAACTCAAATGTACATGTGTTTACTGAAAAGTTAGAGAAAATAGAAGACAACAATGTTAATATTTATGGATACGGATTTAATGATTTTTATATGAAAAATGAATATGAAAACATATCAATAAGTAATAAAAATAAGGTAAACATATTAATAACACATGGAAGTTTAGATAGTGGAAAAGAAGAAAATAAAGAATATAATCCACTAAGTTCTAAAAAACTTACAAGTTTAGGATTTGATTATGTCGCTTTAGGACATATACATAAAACAACTTATAATGATTATGAAAACCAGCGCATGGTATATCCAGGATCTCCAGTATCATTAGGATTTGACGAGCTAGGAAAAAGAGGATTTGTTGCAGGTGAAATAGATGAAGTAACTAAAGAAATAAGCCTTAAATTTATAGAAACAACGGCAAAAACATTTGAAGAGAAAAACATGGATATTAGTGAGATAAATTCGGAAGAAGAATTGATAGAAAAGATAAATTCAGAACATTTTGATACAGATAAATATTATAAAATAATATTGGTAGGAAAAAGAAGATTTGATATAGACAAGGATAAAATTCTAAGACTAATCGATATAGAAAATGTGATAAGAATAAGAAATCATACAGAAATAAAATATGATATTGAAGAAATTGCTGTGCAAAATAGTTTGAAAGGATTATTCGCAAAACAGATATTAGATAAATTGCATAACTCTAAAAATACAAATGAAACTGAACAACTATTAGAAGCATTTGAAATAGGAATGGAAGTACTTAATAAATAAGAGTTTTTTGTAAGAATTTTAATAATGATTAGGTAAGATAACTTTGCAAAAATAAAGAAAAATTATATAAGAGGTGAACTAGTTGAAAATAAATAGTTTAAAAGTAAATGCATATGGTAACATAGAAAACAAGAACATAAACTTTCAAGATGGAGTAAACATAATATATGGAAAAAACGAAAGTGGAAAATCAACAATGCTAAACTATATAATTAGTAGCTTTTATGGAATTTCGAAAAATAAAGATGGACGATTACTATCAGATTACGAAAAATATAAACCATGGAATAGTTCGGAATTTTCAGGAAGAATAGAATATGAGCTAGATAATGGAGAAAGATTCGAAGTATTTAGGGATTTTAACAAAAAAAATCCAAAGATTTATAATGATAAATTAGAGGACATAACTAGCCAATTTGAAGTTGACAAAAAAGATGGAAGTAAATTTTTCTTCGAACAAACTGGAGTAGATAAGCAAACATACCTATCTACTGTCGTTTCTATGCAAGAAGAAGTTAGGCTAAATGAAAAAGACCAGAATACATTGGTTCAAAAGATTGCGAATTTAGCGGGAACTGGCGAGGATAATGTGTCTTATAAAAAAGCACTAACAAAACTACAAGAAAAGATAAGAGATGAAATTGGTAACAATAAAACAACTCAAAAACCAATTAATATATTGGAAAAAGAAATAAAAGACATAGAACATAGAATAAATGAGATTATACCATATAAAAATAGAAAATATGAGATAGATGAAGAAAAAGAAGAATTAGCAGAAAAAATAAAAGAACTAGAACTAGAGAAAAAAATATTAGAGGAATTACAAGAAACAATAAAAGATGAAGACTTGCAAAACAAAGAAATAGAAATTAAAGAAAAAAGCAAAAAAGATAATTTAGCAAAAATAATAGAATTAAAAAATGAAGAAAAATCTTTACAAGATAACCAAGAACAATTAAAAACGAGAATAGAAAATGCAAAAGCAGAGATTATGAAACAACAAGAAGAACAGACAGAAATAGAACTAAAAATCTCTGAGATCACACAGGAAAATATAGAGAAAAAAATAGAAGAAAAACTTAACATAAAAACAAAAAAAGAAAAAAATAAAAGCAGTATTTTCTTATTTATTGCAGTTACATTTATATTAATTGGAATTATTTTGACTATACTATTTAAAAAATACGCAATTACAGGAGTTTTAGCAGGATTAACATTAATAGGAATGTTTGTATATTTGAGAAGAATAAATAAACAAAAGAAAAGTGATATTGAAAAGGAAAATAAAATAAAAGAAACTAATATTCTAAAAATTGCTGAACTACAAGAAAATAAAAATAAAATATTAGAATTAATTAAAGAAATAGAAAGTGAACTAAAAAAGACAGAGCAAGAAAAACAAGAAGTTGATAGTAAAATAGCAATGATAAAAGGTCAAACTATTTTACTAGAAAAAAATAATGAACAAATTAATAATGAACTTAGTGAAATCCAAAAGACGGCAGAAAATCTATATCACAAAAATAAAGACATAGTAATAAATAAATATAAAGAAGATTTTAAATCCATAAATAACCTTATAGAACAAGGAAACTACAAAGAACAGAAAAACAACATAGAAGAAAAAATTAATGATTTTAAAATAAAATTAAACAGGCTAGAAATTGAACATAATACAATAGCTCCCCAATTAGACGAAATGGTTATACTAAAAGAAAAATTAGAAGCGAATAATGAAAAATTTGAAGAACTAAAAAAGAAAGAAAGAATCATAAATATAGCGATTGAAAATTTAACAGTAGCTTATGAAGAAATGAAAAACACAATAACACCTAAATTTACAAGAAACTTATCATCTAGTATTAGCAAAATCTCAAATAGTAAATATGAAAAAGTAACCATAAATGATGAAAACGGAATGCTTGTAGAAAATAACAGAGGAGAATATATAGAAGCATCGAAATTAAGCACAGGAACAATTGATCAATTATATTTAGCACTAAGATTATCTATGGTAAACGAATTATCGGACGAAAAATTACCAAT
>CALXBZ010000028.1 GCA_944386665.1 uncultured Clostridia bacterium | reverse complement strand
TATTTTATTTTTGATATAGTATATAATAAGATTTTATTTGAGCGTAAAACAAAGGAGGAAAACATGCCAAGAAAGCCAGCAAACGAATTAGAAAATATTAAAAAGACTACAGCGTCAGTTTCAACAGAGAATTCTAACAAAAAGGAAATAGTTGAAAAAGATACTTCTGATAAAAAAGCTACTAAATCAACTAAAAAAACTACGGCTGCTACTGCGAAAAAAACTACTTCAAAGAAAGCAACTACTAAGAATACAAAAGTAGTATCAGAAAATAAAACAACTACTAAAAAGAAAGCTACAACTAAAAAGACGTCTTCTTCTAAAGTAGATAAATCTTCATCAAAAAAAGCTACTACTGCAAGATTAAAAAAAGCTGTTAAGGAATTAGCACCTAACGATATTACTTCTACAACAGATTTAACTAAGAAAATTGAAATTCTAGAATATTATGATTTACCTTACAGATATAATCAAACTGTTGTTAAAGTTCTTGCGCAAACGCCTACTACTCTATTTATATATTGGGATATTTCAGATGTTGATAGATCTAATTTTGTAAAGGAATATGGCGAAAACTTTTTCAATTATACAAAACCTGTATTAGTTATCCATAATGATACAATGAACTATTCGTTTGAAGTTGAAATCGATGATTTTGCTAATAGTTGGTATTTGCATGTAAATGATTCTAATTGTTCTTATCGAGTTGAATTAGGACGTAGAGCAAAATATTATAACGAAGAAAAGCATATATCTCTTCCAGATAACTATTTATATGTAACTTCTTCTAATGTTATGGATGCACCAAATGATTGTGTCTTGTTTGATAAGAATTTGAAAACAGTTTATTTTAAAGATGTAAAAACTAATATTATTACAGCTAAGGATATCACTTCTATTTCATTTCTTCGCAACATGGGAAGAATTTATGATTTATATGATTTACAGAGTAACTTTAATAAAAATGGTTTAGTTAATTCTAAAAATTGTAGACTAGATTTAAACAATCCATCATCATCAAGTTCTACTTTTAAATAAAAAACTTATGAGTGCCTTCCTTTTTTAGCGCTGGCACTTATATTTTCTTTAAGTATTGCATTTTTTAGTCGTTTAAATGTTATACTAAAATAAAAAATAAAGCGATTTATTACTACCTAAGAGGAGAATTTATTATGAAAAGCAATCCAAAAGGATATGTAAGTTTTGTACTTCATGCACATTTACCTTTTGTGCACCATCCTGAAAGTGAAGATTATTTAGAAGAGCAATGGCTTTTTGAAGCAATATCTGAAACTTACATTCCTCTTCTTATAAATTTTAGCAAATTAGAGCAAGAACATGTTGATTTTAGAATTACCATGTCTATGACTCCACCATTGTTAAATATGCTTGATAGCAAATTGTTACAAGCAAGATATATAAAATATTTACAATCTCATATAGAACTAGCAAAAAAAGAAGTTATTCGAAATGAGAATAATGAGACCCTAAAGAATTTAGCCAAATATTATGTTGATAGATATTCTAACGATCTATATATATTTAAAGATGTTTATAATTGTAATATTATTTCTGGTTTTAAGCATTTTCAAGATATTGGAGTTTTAGAAATTATTACTTGTGGTGCTACTCATGGCTACTTTCCTATTTTATATGTCAATGAAAAAACTGTTAGGGCACAAATTGCAGTTGGTGTTCAATGTTATGAAAAGTATTTTGGAAGAAAGCCTCGTGGTATTTGGCTTCCTGAATGTGGTTATATTCCTGAAGCAGATAAGTATTTAAGAGAATTTGGAATTCAATACGTAATTACAGAAACACATGGTATTTTATATGCAAATCCAACTCCAGTTTATGGGACACTCGCTCCAATAGTTTCACCTGATGGAATTGTTGCATTTGGACGTGATTTAGAATCCTCAAGACAGGTTTGGAGTTCTATTAATGGCTATCCAGGAGATTTTAATTATAGAGAATGGTATAGAGATATTGGCTATGATGCCCCATATGATTATATAAAACCTTATATTGCTTGTAATGGTGCTAGAGTTCCAACAGGAATTAAATATTATAGAATTACTGGAAAGAATTGTGAAAAGGATTATTACAATCTTCAGTGGGCCCAAGATTCTATAAATAAACAAGCTGGTCATTTCTTTGATTCTAGAGAAAAGCAAATAACATCTGCTGCAAATTTCACACAAAATCCGCCAATTGTTTTATGTCCTTATGATGCTGAATTGTATGGTCATTGGTGGTATGAAGGTCCAGATTGGCTTTACACTCTATTTAAAAAAATATATTATGATAAATGTGATTTTGATTTAATCACTCCTAGCCAATACATAGATAAATACCCACAAATGCAGATATCTACACCTTGCAGATCTAGTTGGGGTGCAAATGGTTATAGTGAAGTATGGTTAAACCAATCTAATGATTATGTTCATAGACATCTGCATGTTGCTGGAGATAGAATGGTAGAGCTTGCTAATTTGTTTCCAAATGAACCAGAAGATAGCTTACGAAGACAAGCTTTAAATCAATGTGCTCGTGAATTATTACTTGCTCAAAGCAGTGATTGGTTATTTATTATAACTAATGGTACAATGGTTGATTATGCTAAAAAGCGCATAAAAGATCATATTGGAAGATTTACAAAATTATATTTACAAATAAAAAATGATCAAATTGACAAAAAATTTCTTGATAACATAAGTGAAATTGATTACATATTCCCTGAATTAGATTATATGTTGTACAAATAAAATTGGTCTTAATTGGACAATTTTCAATTATTCCCTTTTATGAATATTATAGGTATATCAAATGTTTTTTAGTAAATACTAATATAAAATATACTTATTTTTCGTAGGGGGATTTTTTTGTGCAATGGTTTCTTTATGTATTAAAACAAACAATCATAATATAATTAATTATTTAATTTCCAATATTGCAAAAATAGATTTAGATAATATTGTATTTGTAAAAAAAGATTTCTCTAAGTATTTAAATGTAATTGTTCATTTTTTGGGTAATAATATTCCTCAATTCTATAATGAATTATCTACTGTTATAACAAATTGCATTATATCTAATTATGAACCTACAATAATTCACAAATTGTTGTTATTAAATTATTTTTATTTTGACGATTCTGATTTGCATATTATAGAAACGAATTGTATGGATGCTTTGTCTCCTATAAATAATGAGTGTGCTTCTCCAATTCAAAATGATATTATTGATAGAAAACATTATCTATGGGCAGATATTCTTAGATATATTTCATACAATAAATCTCTACTTTTAGATGGTTTTGTAACTTTTAGAACTTCGGATTATATTGAGTGCCTTGACTCTATTGTTGATTATTCTGTTAATCAATTTGTAATTAATAGAGAATATAACGAATTTATAGATATGCTTCGAATTTTTATTAATTCAAAAACACCTAAATGTGATTTAGTCCATTTAATATATGTAAATGAAGAGTCTATATTGTTGGATAAAGATAAGAAAATAATTTCATTAACTAAAAATAATTTAAATGCTTGCTATTTATCTGATATTTCATTTTCTTCCAATGATTATGCTTTAAATTCATTGCTTTCTTTATTACCTAAAAGAATAATAATTCATCTGGTTGGCATAGAAGATGATTTTATTAAAACTTTAAGAGCAATATTTGGTGATTCTATAAATATCTGTACAGATTGTAACGTTTGTAAGACATATAAATTATTTAATAAACAGCAAAGGTCTTAATTTACACAAAAAATTTATAGTCCCTCTTGAAAGGTTATCAAGCGGGACTATTACTTTGTTATTAATCTTATATTTAATTTTTGTAATTAATATTTTATTAGATTTTAGCATTAAAAGTATAAACATTTTTGTATCCATTTTGCATTAATATTTCCTTTGCAATTCTGCTTCTCTTGCTCGTTTTACAATATAACAAAATAACTTTATCTTTATCTGTTATTTCATTTTTTAAATTATCTATTTCATATATGGGAATATTTATAGCTTCATCTATATGTTTTGTAGCATATTCTTCTGGTGTCCTCACATCTATTATTAAAGCATTTGCTCTTTTGTATATATCTATAGCTTCCTCATATTTTAGGTCTGTTTTATCTAGCCTAGAAAAAAAATTTTTATATATTTTTTTAAATTTCATTCATATATGCCTCCAAAAAAGATGCTATTAATAATATAGTATTATTAATAACATCTTTATGTTAATTATATTAGTCTTTATTTTCTTTTTTTGTTTTTATTTTTTCAAAATGTATCATTACTAATGTTATAGAAGCAATGTATACAATTGTTGCAATTACTGCTGTTAACCTATTTATTGGTAGTCTTGTTACAGCATAAATACTTGATAAAATAGCTTGTGGTGCTACTATAGCCATTGCAGTTTCATATAACACATTCCATATTCCTAATTTTTTATAGATGATCATTGCAAAAGCTATTGTTAAGGCGCTTACAATTGCAACTGGTAATATATAAGGTTTTATAATATTTCTTAGTCTCACATTAGAATTGTTTGTTACAATTATATCTGACACTTCATTTTCTAAACCATATTTTTCATTTATCTTGTTATTAAGGCTGGCTATTTGTTCTTCTGATGCTTCTTTTACAGTTATTTGAACCATGTCTTTGTATAATTCTACTTGCTGTATTAATACAGTTCTATTTCCAAATATTTCATTTGTTATTCCTCGGATATCTTCTATTTTAAATTCAGTGCCTATGTTTATATTAATTTGAGTATTGCTTGCATATTTTATACCAACGTTAAATCCTACAGTTGATATTACTATTATTCCAGCAATTATTAAACATATTAATAATATTTGAATTACTTTTTTCATTATATATTCCTTCCTATTATACAATTATTTATTTTTCTTTTTACCTGTATTTTTTGTTTTATTTGCTTTGTTATCTTTTTTATCATTTTCTTTGATGTCATCAGATTTTTTCGCATTATCTTTTTTTGTTTTTTCTTTTTTTATATTATTTTTTCCTTTTTCTTTCTTTTCAGCAATATTATTATTTTTAGGAAGATCAAATAAGCTTAATGCTAATATTAATATATTGTATATACTCATTATTAGAAGTGCCCAGAATAATATCATTCCAACACTTGCTATTTCTTCCCATGATATTACTGCAAAAGTTACTGCCATTATAGTTAATGGAACTAATGAAATTACTGTTTTTCCTAATAATTTTTTAATATTTTTATTTGTAATTTCTAAGTCAAGATTTTTATTGTATTCTTTTAGTATTAATATTGTAATTAAATACTCTATTATTACAGCAACAGCTATTGTAAACATTCCAGATAAGCTAATTACAACATTACCATATCTTAATGCAATTAGTAAAATTGCTATAAATCCAATGTTTGTAAATACACCCATTACACCATTTTTCTTATATTTTACAATCATAACTATGGCCATAATTACTGCAATAGCTATTGCAACATAAGTAATTATTTTTATTGTATTTTCTGTTATATCTGAATATACAAATCTATTTATTTCCATTTTATAAGTTAATGGCATTGGTTTTGTATTTAAAAATACTGAAATGTTAGAAGCTTGTTGTAAATAATTTTGTATATCTGAAGCATTAGTGCTTGTCCCCATTGATAATTGAATTTCACCGTCAGTAATTTCTTCTTGGAAGTAGGTTGATATAATTGTTTCATCGTCTAGTGTCATATTTATTTTTTTAGTAGTATCATTTCCTTCACTGTCTTTTGAACTAACATATGTCTTAGATATGTCTTTTAATTTATTTGTTCCTTCTTTATTAAATTTTATACTTAAGTATACTGTTGTTCCTACTTCATTTGTAGCATATTGAACTTTTGCCTCTTCTATCTCGTCATTTGACAATAACACTTCTGATGTTTCTTCATCAACTATTTTGAATTCTCCCTTTGTTATTGCATATTGAGCAATATAGTCTGAATTGCTATTTTCAGGAATTTCTAATTTTATTTCTCCTGTAGTTTCATCAAATCCTAGTAAATATCCTTTTGTTTGTGTATATTTTAATCTGTCTTCTATTGTTTCTTTTACTTTTGCATAATTTTCAGGTGTTAATAGTTCTGGTGCATTTATAGGTTCTTCTACTTCAGTAATATTCTCATCTTTTGTTTCATCTTCTTCTGTTTGGCTATCGTCAGTTACTAAATTTCCATTAGCATCATATTTCTTTGTTTCTGTACCATCATCAACTTTTATTACGATATTTCTAGCACCATAAAGATCCATTCCTAGTTTATATTCAGGAATAATATTTTTCATGGTATTCATATCAGTTGTGTAAATACCTACAAATGAAATTAATGCTAATAGTATAATAATTATTACTGTTAAGATTTTTACTAATAATTTTATTGTTTCCTTATTTGGCTTTGTTGTTTTCAATTTATTTTCCTCCATTATTTAATATATTTTATAATAATTTTGTTCCGTTTATAAGTAGTTCATACCAAATGTTTAAATATTTGGCTGCATATTTGCTCATCATTGTTCTATCCATAAATATTTCAAAATAGTCTAGTACTGGGCAAATATCAGTATCTATTGTTAAACTTAATGTTACTTTTCTTTGCTCTTTGTTCATAATAAAGTCTGCATTTGTTACAGCATAATTTACTTTATCATGTTTATCAAATGAAGAAATATTAGTGTTTACTACTCTATCTCTATGAACATCTGATTTATCTGCTAAAATTAATGCAGCAGATATATCACTTACAGCTGTGCCTGTAGCTTCATCATGGTTTCCTATTGCCATCATAATTTCTGTTCTATCATTTATATCCATTCCCATATCTTTTAAAATTTGATATGCTAGTATTGCTCCTGAGTGGGCATGATCTATTCTATTAACTACATTTCCTATATCATGCATATATCCTGCAATTTTTGCAAGTTCTATTCTATGTTGATCATATCCTAGTTTTTCTAGTACTTCTGCTGCTCTCTCTGAAACAAGTGATATATGTCTTACTGAATGTTCTGTATATCCTAATGCATCTAATTGTTTTTGTGAATTTAATATTAAATTATTTATTTCACTATTGTTTTTTATATCTGAAAAAGTTATCATCTTATCCTCATACAATCAACCTAATATAATTTTTTAGATTGATGCCTTTCCATATTTTTTATAAAAATTGATTACTTCATACTGTTAAATTTTACTCTATCTACAAGAAAATATCAACTATTTGAGCTAATTTTTTTTAATTTGGTTTAACTTTTATATTTATACTATTCTTATTTTTTTATATTAACTCCTATTATTCCCCCTATCATTCCTCCTATTGTTGCAAGCACGATTAAAATAATACTACTTAAATTAAGTGCAAAACTTGAATTTACAATGCTTGATAATATATACATAAATACTATATAAATTAATCCAACTAGAGCTCCATTTATAATTCCCTTTTTTTCTATTTTAGATACACTTATAATACTTCCAATAAAAATACTAAATGACGTTATTGCTATAATAACTGGTTTTATTGTGCTTTCTTCTAGTTCTGTATTGGTAAGAATTATTGAAAATATTATTAGTGCTGTTATAGAGAGAATAATTGCTATTATAGTTCCTTTAATTATATTAACAATTCTACTTGTTTTTTTTTCGTTTTTTTCTTTTGCTGTTTTATTTATTAATTTCATATAGAAAACCTCCAATTATAATTAATTATTATAATATATTATAATTGAAGGTTTTTTATGTTTAATTTATTAGTATATTTATTTACTCATCTATTTTTCTATCGTCTAATCCTGCTATTGCCCATTTTTCTACAGATATTTCTGTCATATTTGGATATAATTTTACAATTACCCTATCTTCCATAACTTCAGAAACAATTCCTGATAGTCCGGAATATGTTATTATTTTGTCATCTTTTTTAATTTCTGATTGCATTTTTTTTAGTTCTTTTTGTTGCTTTTTGTTTAAGCTATTAGCAATATAAAAAATTACTAAAATTATGATTATTGTCACAATAAATTGTATATATTCCATCTACAACTCCTTATTTTTCTTATTTTTCATGTTCTATCTTTTACCTGTGTTATCTTTTTATTGTTCATTATCTGAACTTTCATTTATAGGTTTAATTCCCAATGTGTTTGACAAATAGTTGATAATATCCATTGTATTTCCTAAATATGTTAAATAATATTGTTTTGACCCTGCAGTAAGTATTCCATACATATCTGTTACATTTGCTGGAACTGGAATTAGTTCTCTTCCTGAAGAGTTATATAATCCATATTGTTTGTCTTTTTCAACAACGACTGCTTCGTACTCTGGAACTAATAGTAAACTGCTTGCTTGGCTACTTTGTGATGAGTTTGTTTTACATCCCAAATTATCATATTCTATTGGCAATATTACATTTCCATTTATGTCAAGTAAGCCCCATTTATTTGATTTTTTTACTGGAATACATTTTCCATAAAGCACATATGGATTATCTATTCCATCAGCAGGAAATGCAGATTTATCAATTCCTATTTTTTCATATTCTGTATATACTACAACTCTATCGTTTTTATTTACTATTCCATACCTTTCTTTTCCGGCACCTAAGTTAGTATCTTTTGAAACTAAATAGAATCCTTTATCTTTATCTATTTGTTTTATGCTTGCATATTGTGGTTGAATTTTAGTCTCTCCTTGGTTAGTTATTATTCCAAAAAGTCCATCTTCTGTTTCTACCATGAATTCTTGAAGTTCTTCCATAAATGTTATTGATTTATATTTTTGTCCTATAACAGTTTCATTTTTTAAAGAATTAACTCCGAATTTCCCATCAGCACTTTCTACAACTACTCTATCATATAAAATTGCCTTTTTATTCTTATATGTGTTTAAATCGTCTTGTTTAATTAAATTTTCTGTTCCTGCTAATTTAGTTGATATAGATTGAGTTAGATAGTCTAATGTATATATTTTTACTGTATTCTTTGATACCTCATATGAACATGATAAATTGCAACCTTTTTCTAATCCCTCTAGTGTTGTATATAGTTTATTATCTTTTGAAAATACTGGTTTATCTATAGTAAAATATTCATAATCTACTTCTGATTGTTTTGTTCCTGGTATTATTGCTTTGTATATTTCGTTTGAATCTACTATATATGAAGCTGTTTCATATTTGTTGTTTAAATAACATTTTGTAATATCTTCTGAATATGGATTTTTGTATTCTCCATTATTCATTGCATATCCTATTTTATCCGCTATATCATTAAGTGAAACATAAACTTCTTGATTTTCTTCATCAAAGATAATCATATCTGAAGTTATTTTTATTCTTGCATCATCAACAAACACTTTTAATTGTTTATTCCTTACATATGCTATATAATAAATCATAAACATTGACATAATAAATAATGCCACAATAGCTATTGCTAGTATTTGCATAGTTTTTTTAGATTTCTTTTTTTCCTCACTTAGTACTGATGATTCATATTCTTCATATATATTCATCGTTTTTTCCTCCTTATTTTGTAATGTAAATTACTAAACATTATTTTTCTTGAGTGTATCCATATTTTTTGTAGAATTCTTCTTTAAATTTTAGTAAATTGTCATTCTCTATTTCTATTCTAACTCTTTCCATCAATTTAGTCAAGAAATATAAATTATGTATTGAAATTAATCTTGTTCCTAATATTTCTTTTGTTTTAACTAGGTGTCTAATGTATGCTCTAGTATAATTCTTACATGTATAGCAATCACATTCAGAATCTAATGGTGAAAAATCCCTTTCATATGTAGCATTTCTTATTACAACTTTTCCATTCCAAGTCATTGCAGTTCCATTTCTGGCAATTCTTGTAGGTAAAACACAATCGCACATATCAATTCCTGAGATGGCCGCTTCAATTAAATAATCTGGAGTTCCAACCCCCATTAAATATCTAGGTTTATCTTGTGGCATTAAAGGTGTTGTATATCTTAAAATATCCAAAAATTCTTCTTTTGGTTCTCCTACACTTATTCCACCAATTGCATAACCTGGAAAATCTAATTTGATTAAATCCTCAGCACTTTGTTTTCTTAAATCTTTATAAAATCCTCCTTGAATTATTCCAAATAAGCCTTGTTGTTCTATATTCTTATGTGCCTCTTTACACCTTATTGCCCATCTTGTTGTTCTTTCCATAGAATTTTTAGTGTATTCATATGTAGCTGGATATGGACAACATTCGTCAAAAGACATAATTATATCTGCGCCTAAATCTTCTTCTATTTGCATTACTTTTTCTGGTGTAAATAGATGCTTAGTTCCATCTAGGTGAGACCTAAATTCAACTCCGTTTTCTGATATTGTTCTTAAATCACTTAAACTAAATACTTGAAATCCTCCACAGTCTGTTAAAATTGGCTTGTCCCAATTCATAAATTTATGTAAGCCACCTGCTTCTTTTACTATTTTCTCACCAGGTCTTAAATACAAATGATATGTATTTGATAAAATTATTTGTGCTCCAATATTTTTTAATTCTTCTGGGGTCATTGATTTAACGGTTGCTTGTGTTCCCACAGGCATGAATACTGGCGTTTGTATATCTCCGTGAGGAGTATGAACAATTCCTCTTCTTGCCCCTGAATTTTTGTCTTGGTGTAGTAATTCGTACGTTATTGCTTGTTTCATTCTTTCATATTCCTTTCAGCTATTTCTAAATCAGTAAAAAAGATTTATATTTTTATTTCACGTTATAAGTTTTTTATTATTTTATAAACATTGCATCTCCAAAGCTAAAAAATCTATATTTTTCTTTTACAGCTTCATTGTATGCTTTTAGCACATTTTCCCTACCTGCTAAAGCAGATACTAACATTAGAAGAGTTGATTCTGGTAAATGAAAATTTGTAATTAGTCCATCTAAACATTTAAATTTGTATCCTGGATATATATATATTCCAGTATCTCCTTCACACGGCTTTACCAATCCTTTTTCATTTGCTACCGTTTCAATTGTTCTACACGATGTGGTTCCAACAGCAATTACTCTATGACCTGACATTTTTGTCGAATTTATTTTCTCCGCATCTTCTTCTTTTATGTAATAATGTTCTGTATGCATATGATGATCTTCTATATTCTTTTCTTTTACTGGTCTAAATGTTCCTATTCCAACATGCAATGTTACATTAGCTATTTTTATTCCTTTTTCTTCAATTTTTTTTATTAATTCATCTGTAAAATGTAAACCTGCTGTTGGTGCTGCGGCAGAGCCATTATATTTTGCATATACGGTTTGGTATCTATCATTATCTTTTAAATCTTCGTGTATATATGGAGGTAATGGCATTAATCCAATTTTATCTAAAATTTCATTAAATATACCTTCATAAGAAAATTTTACTTTTCTTGTCCCATCTTGGAGCGTTTCCAAAATTTCAGCCTTTAATAGTCCATCACCAAATATAACTTTTGCTCCAATATGTAATTTGTTTCCCGGTCTAACCATTGTTTCCCATATATCGCCTTCTATATTTTTTAATAATACAAATTCAACTTTTGCTCCAGTGTCCTTTTTTCCATATAATCTAGCTGGAATTACTTTTGTATTGTTTCTTACCAAACAATCTCCTGGTTCCAAATATTCTAATATGTCTTTAAATATTTTATGTTCAATTTCTCCTGTTTTTTTATCCAATATCATTAATCTTGATTCATCTCTTTTTATTATTGGCGTTTGAGCTATTAACTCTTCTGGCAGATAATAATTAAATTCAGATAATTCCATTTTGTTTTGCTACTCCTTTACTTCTCTAACATTTATATTATTTTTATTGGTCTCAAATAGTCTTTGTATTTTATATATAATACTTTTTATTTCTTCTATAATATTTTTAGGTTCATCTAGTTTATCTAGTTTATTAGAATAAATAAAATCTGTTTCTTTGACTGGTTTTAGTGTATATATTTCCGGTGGTAGACCTATATATTCTTGTTTATCCAGTATAGTTTTATTCATATATGCTATATACCATTTTCTTAATTTATCTGGTATTTCATCTTTATATCCATATTTTTCATAATCATGAAGTTCTGGTACTGTATATCCATATTCTTTTGAATTTCTTTCTAAAGTATGTAAAAACTCATGCAAAAATACTTCTTCTGGGAAAGTATTTTTACTTGAATAGTTGTAATCATTTGGTATTATTTTTATATTTGAAAATCCTTTTCCTATATACATCATATTTCCAAGGCCTATCCATTCGCAAATTGATTCATCATGTGTTAATTCACTTTCTAGTGGCAAATTTGTACAAACAAAAATATGATCATATTCATTTTCTGTTACATAATTATTAATAAAATTATATACGTCTTTTGCTCCTATATAATATCCGTTTTCAGAATCATATGTTAAAGTAGTTATTGGATTTGTTATTTCTATTATATCATATTCTATATTTATTTGATTTTTTGACATTTCTCTGATTGAATTTTTAAATCTGTCCATATTTACTTCTACAATGTTTTTTTCTTGTTGTGACATTTCACAATTAATCTTTTTTCCATCAATTTCAGCATCAACATAATCAATTATAAATGATACAAAATTCCATGTATTGCTATTATCATTTGCTCCTTCTTCTATGGATATATCTGAGAACCATGCTGTTCCTGAAGCGTTTTCTAAATTTCCTCCTAATCTAAATCCGATTTCAGCTGTATCATTGAATTTAGAATTAAAATAAAATTCAATTTTAGTCCAATCATTATTTCCTTGTAGAACGCTTGAGTGTTCTTCTGTTCCATTTAAGCATATTTGTGCACCCGCTAATGGATTATTATCATCGCTTATAACATTTTCTGTTTTTACCATACAAGTTACTTTATATGGTGTATTTTCTCTTACCGATATCTTTCTGTAAAACATTGCATCATTTGCTAATTTATTTTCAATTTTGTAACTTCTTTCTGTAGAATATTTTACCTCTGAATCTCTTGAAAAAACAGTCTTACCTTTTTCAGATATAAAAAAAAAAAAAAAATTGCAATCATACTTTTTATATACAAAAAATGTTAC
>CALXBZ010000027.1 GCA_944386665.1 uncultured Clostridia bacterium | reverse complement strand
AAACGAATGCATGTGCACCGTAAGGTGCATGTGAGAATACGTTTCCTACCGGACTAGTCCTACCGGACTAGTCCTTAATTTTTGCTCAAAATTAAGGACAAAGTCAACATAAAAAGAAAGGTAGGAAAATTATGAAATTTTTAGAAATAGCAAAAAAATTACAAGATGAAGAAGAAAATAAGGAGTTTATAGTATTAATAAGATGTGGTGCATTTTTTGTATCAATAGGAAAAGACGCAGTAATATTATCAGAACAGTTAAATTTAAATGTTAATTGTATAACAAATAGAATGTGCAAAGTAGGAATACCAGTAAATGCAATATATGATTATATAAAAAGATTAGAAAAGATTGGGTTTAATTTTGTAATATATAATTATTCAAAAGATGAAATGGTAGAGAATGGTAAAAAATATGCAGAAGCATATAGATTCAAAGGAAAACCGATTATTGAAAAAGAAGTATGCTTATATTGTGAAAAATGTATTAGATATAAAAAACATGAAACTTTTGATAATCTAACACTATTCAATGATTTAAGAAAATTACAAGAATTAAGGGATAATAAATGAATACAGAAGAATTAACATTAATACCAAAATATGAAAAGTTTATAGAATACATGTTGCAAGTAATAACAAAATTACCACGAACAGAAAAGTTTAATATAGGAAATGAATTTAAAATATCTATGTATGATACATTAGAGAAAATATTATATATAAACAAAGTAGATGCAAATAAAAGAATGTATTATTTAAATTTAATAGACACTAAGTTAAATTGCCAAAGAATATATTTAAGAATAATGAAAAGTAATAGATGGATAGATGAAAAAAGGTATGAAATAGCTTTTAAGTTTTTATTAGAAATAGGAAAAATACTAGGAGGCTTAATAAAAATATATGGCAAAAACACTAAGAAATAAATTTTATAAAGAGCTAACATACAAAAATCTAATGAAAGCACATAAGCTTAGTAGAAAATGTAAGGGTTATACAAAAGAAATAATATTATTTAATTTAAAACAAGAAGAATATATTATGTATTTGTATGAACAATTAAATAATAAAACTTATAAGCACGGTCCATATACAGCCTTCTATATAACAGAACCAAAATTAAGAAAAGTAGAAAAAGCTAAATATATAGATAGAGTAGTAAATAGATGGCTTGTAGATAATTTTATAAAACCATTATACTTGCCTCAGTTCATAGAAAATACATACGCTTGTATAGAAAATAGAGGAATGCATAAAGCCTGTTTAGATTTACAAAATATGATGAAGCATTGTAAAAGAATATGGAAAAATTACTATATATTAAAAATGGATGTAAAAAAATTTTTTAATAATATAAACAAAAACATTTTAGTAAATATATTATCAAGAAAAATAAAAGATAAAGATGTAATGTGGCTAATAAAAGAAATATTATTTGTACAAAAAAGAACAGTAGGAATAGAAATAGGAAATTATAGTTCACAGATGTTTCGGTAATATATATTTAAATGAAGTTGATCAATACATAAAGCATCAATTACATATAAAATATTATAGCAGATATTTAGATGATTCAGTAATATTAGTAAAAACTAAAAAAGAAGCTATAGAAATTCTAGAAAAAATTAAAGAATTTTTAAAAGAAAATTTAGACTTAGAATTAAATAACAAAACTCAAATATTTAAAAGTTCTCAAGGAGTTAATTACTGTGGCTATAAAATAAATGAATATAGACTAAAAATAAGAGATATAGGTAAAAAGAAATTAAAAGATAAAGTAAAAACTCTAAAACATAAAATAAAAACAGGAGAAATAAATAGTAAAGAAGCACAAAAATACTTATGTGGTCATTTAGGATATATACAAATAGCAAATACTAAAAATCTAGAAAACAAGTTATTTTATCAAGAGAAATAATAGAAATAAAAGACTTAACAAAAAAATATAGGGATAAGTAAAAAGGCTTACAACACCAACAATCGTGCTAATCGTGGAGGCAATTACAACGTTGCAGGCTCTAATAATCCAGCGATTAATCGCAACAACAACAATGCAGACAATTCAAGTAACAGCAACAATTCTTCTCGTGCCACACTCTAATACATATCTAGATTGTATATTTTAAGGAATATACACAATGAAAGTATTAGTATTAAAGAAACTTATCCCTTCCTAATGTAGGTAAACATGAATCAGTAAATTATGTATTAGTAGGCTTAAAGTAGAACATATGTAATTTACGCTAAGTAATATAAAATATAATGAATAAAAATAAGAGGAAAAATGAATGAAGTATTTTTAATAGGAAAAGTAATAACAGAAGTAGAATTTAAGTTCATAATAAATGCTAAAAACATATCAATTGCAAAATTTAACATAGAAACAACTGACAAGCAAATAATAAAAGTAGAAGCATATAATGAACAAGCAGACTCTGTTTTTAGAAGACTAAGAAAAGAAGATAATATTATAATAAATGGGTACATTACTACAAAAGGAACAGTGGTACTTATGAATGCAATAGAAAAGGTAAATAAAAAAATTGCTTCAGAGAAGAAATAGAAAAAATAGTTGCGTAAATTATATATTGATTTTGCGTTGCTATTATTTTTTGAATGCACAATACTATACAAAAATAAAAAAAATACAATTAAAACTTGTAAATTTTAATATAAATTGGTATACTATATAAAAGCATTAAATAGAATAAAAACTATTTAACTTAATAATAATAAAATACGGAGGTACTATTATGGAAAAAGATGAAAATGTAAAAGAAAATGAAATTGTAAATGAAAGTGAAATAACTATTGAAAATACAAACGGTGAAACAAGTAATATACAAATAGCAAACGATGTTGTTGCAGTTATAGCTGGAAAAGCTGTATCTGAAGCTCCTGGAGTATATGCAATGGCAGGAGGTTTTGCAGGTGGAATATCTGAAGTATTAAGCGGAAAGAAAAATCTATCAAAAGGTATAAAAGTTGAAGTTGGAGAAAAAGAAACAAAAATTGATGTAAATATTATAGTTGAATATGGTTCAAGAATTCCAGATGTTGCTTTTGATATTCAAAACAGAGTAAAAACAGCTGTTGAAGGAATGACAGGACTAAAAGTTGTTGGAGTAAATGTTCACGTTCAAGGTGTAAATACAGAAACTATAGAAGAAACAACAGAAAACGAATAATAAATACTTAAAGGCACGTTTACTTTTCGTGCCTTTGTGTAAGTATATGGAGGTAATAATATGAAGATAATAGATAAAATAATATTGTGCATGTTTTCAGTTATGATACTGTTAATATCAGTGCTCTCAAGTTTTGTTATATTTGGTTGGGTAGATGTAACTGATACATATATTATAATAACAAAATTGTTAGCTGATAAAGTAAGCTGTAATATATTATTAGGATTAAATGCAGCATTTATTTTATTAGCAATAAAAGGAATATTTTTCGAATCTAAAAGCGAAGAAGAAAAAAGCTCAAATATTGGAATTTTATTAGAAAATGATGATGGAAAATTAATCATAACTAAAGAGACTTTAACAAGCATTGTAAATTCAGTAGTATCTGGATTTGAAAGTGTAAAAAGTCAACAAACTAGAATAATATTAGATGAGAATAACGATTTATCAATAATATTAACCATAGAAGTATCTGATAATGCTATTATAAAAGAATTAAGCAACAATATACAAATGCGTGTAAAAGAAGGAATTAAAAAATCTTTAGATATAGATGTAAAATGTTTAAACATTAAAGTAAAAAATATGGTTGTACCAGTTGAAGAACAAAAGAGCAATAGTTAATGAAAAAATATTAAGAGGCTAAGGTTGAAAGAACAAAAATCTTTTCCAACCAAATTTGAGCCTTGGGGAAGGAATAAGATAAAATGGAAGAAATAAAAAAGTTTCTAGGAACATATGGTGGAGCTTTAATTGGAGCATTAGTAGCAATTTTAGTACTATGCACTCGTCTATATGATCTTATAATTTGGGTATTATTTATATGTCTAGGAATATATTTAGGAAATTATGTACAACATAATAAATCGTATGTAAAAGAGAAATTAAAAAAATTTATAGATAGGTTATAGTAAGGGGAAATTAATGGAAGAAATGACAAGAAGAGAACTTGCTTTTTGTTACATATATAGTCAAGAAGTGCAAGGGCAAAACAGCAAGGCTCAAGTAAAATTATTTTTAGATTGTACAGAAGTAGAAGATGGACGAGCAAGAGAATATGTAAAAGAAATTGCTGGTGGAATTAAAGAATATAACGAAGAAATTACAAACATGATAGCAAATAATCTAAAATCTGGTTGGACTATAGATAGAATATCTACAGTTGACTTAGCATTGCTAAAGCTTGCAATATATGAAATAAAATATAAGCAAATTCCGTTTAAAATAATAATAAATGAAGCTGTTAATATGGCAAAAAAATATGGAGAAGAAACTTCGCCAGCTTTTATAAACGGAGTACTTGCAAAAATAATAGAGCCATAATTAAATACTCATTTACACTAATGGAGAAAAAATATGGAATATAACCCAATTACAGTAACGGATTTAAATAAATATATAAAAAATAAAATAGATGATGACGAGATATTAAGTAATGTTTTAGTAAAGGGAGAAATTTCAAACTTTAAAAATCACTATACTGGACACATGTATTTTACATTAAAAGATGAAAATTCTCTAATTAAATGTGTAATGTTTAAAAGCTACACTGCACATTTAAGTTTTACGCCTAAAGATGGAATGAAAGTTATGATTTTAGGCAGTGTTTCGGTATTTGAAAGAGATGGAGTGTATCAAATTTATGCTAAAGCCATGAAAGAAGATGGACTTGGAAGTTTATACACTGCATACGAGGAATTAAAGAAAAAACTAGAACAAGAAGGCTTATTTGCACAAGAACACAAAAAAAATATTCCTTTTATGCCTAAGACAATTGGGGTTTTAACTTCAAATACAGGGGCTGTAATAAGAGATATAATAAATGTTAGTACTAGAAGAAATCCTAATGTACATATTAGATTATATCCTGTTCCAGTTCAAGGACCGGGTGCTGGAGAAAAAATTGCCGAAGGAATAGAGTTTATGAATAAAAATAAACTAGCTGATGTAATAATTGTAGGCAGGGGTGGAGGCTCACTAGAAGATTTGTGGCCTTTTAATGAAGAAATAGTTGCAAGAGCAATTTACAATTCAGAATTACCAATAATTTCGGCAGTTGGGCATGAAACAGATTTTACAATAGCAGATTTTGTGGCAGATTTAAGAGCGCCAACACCTTCTGCAGCAGCAGAATTAGCAGTTGCAAACGTTGAAGATGTTAGAGAAAATTTAAATATGTATAATAACAGATATAAAATTGCGCTAAAAAAGAAAATAGAGTTAATGAGATTATCATATGAAAAATGCATGGCTAGACAAGCATTCAAAAATCCTACTCAAAAAATTAATGAACAATACATGATAATAGATATGAATGTAAAAAAATTGCAAAATAGTATTATGTTAAAAATAAAAGAAGCAAAAACTAATTTTGTAAAAGAGGCCTCAAAACTGGATTCGTTAAGTCCACTTAAAACTTTAACAAGAGGATATAGTATTGTTAGTAACAGAGAAAACGGAAAAATAATAAAATCTATAAAAGATTTAAAACAAAATGATAATATAACAATTAAATTTGTAGATGGAGAAAGAAATGCTACAATTACAGATTAATTAATAGAGAGAGAATTATAAAAAAGCTAAATAATAAGATTAAAATTAATAAATGAAAAAATCTTAAAGGAAAGGATTATATATGAGCGAAGATATTAATTTTGAAGAAGCTATGAAGCAATTAGAAGAAATTGCAAATGAGCTAGAAAAAGGCAATTTAACATTGGACGAATCTGTAAATAAATTTGAAGATGGAATCAAATTATCAAAAAAATGTAATGATTTCTTAAACTCGGCAGAAAAGAAAATTACAATGTTAATCAATAATGGGGAAGAGATTAAAGAAGAGAATTTTGAACCTAAAGAAGAATAATAAAATTTAAATTAAGTATTGAGAGGAAAAAAGAGTGGATAAATTTATAGAGTTTTATTTTGATTATAGATATCTGATGATTCCGTTTATAACATGGTTTGGAATTCAATTGTTTAAAGTGATATGGGAATTTACAACAACAAAAAAATTAAATATTAAAAGATTATGGGGTTCTGGCGGTATGCCTAGTGCTCATTCTGCTGTTGCAGCTTCCATAACTACAATGATAGGAAGAAGTCAAGGAATAACATCTCCAATATTTGCAATATCGTTTGCGTTTACGATGGTAGTATTATACGATGCATGTGGTGTTAGATATGAAACTGGAAAACAAGCACATGTGTTAAATGAAATAATGAGCAATCCGGATTTTGAACTTTCGAAATTGAACTTTAATGTAAAATTGGAAGAACTAGTCGGTCACACACCAGTACAAGTGTTCGTTGGAGCTCTTATAGGAGTAATAGTTGGATTAATTTTCTAATAAAATAGAAATGTTAGAATGAAATATAAAGAATGTTTCAAGGAGATGTGTATGGAAGATATTGATATTGCAAGAAATGCTAAATTAAAAGAGATAACTCAAATTGCTAAAGATGCAGGTATTATTGATGAAGAAGTAGAACAGTATGGAAAATACAAAGCCAAAATCGACAACAAAAAAATATTAAAAAGATTAAAAGACAAAAAAGAAGGCAAATTAATTTTAGTTACGTCAATTAATCCAACACCGTTGGGTGAAGGAAAAACAACAATGGCAATAGGTCTTGCAGACGGCCTTGCAAAAATTGGAAAAAAAGCTATGTTAGCACTACGAGAACCATCTCTAGGACCGGTTTTTGGAATAAAAGGAGGTGCTACAGGTGGAGGTTATGCTCAGGTAGCTCCAATGGAAGAAATTAATTTACATTTTACTGGAGATATTCATGCAATAACTTCTGCAAATGACTTGTTATCAGCCTTAATAGATAATCATATATATTTTGGAAACGAATTAGGTTTTAAAAAAGTAACTTGGAAAAGATGTCTGGACTTAAATGACAGGCAATTAAGAAAAATCCAAACAGGACTATCTGGCGAGAAAAATGTAGTGGCAAGAGAAGACGGATTTGATATTTCAGTGGCTTCAGAGATAATGGCAATTTTTTGCCTAGCAACAGATCTTGAAGATTTAAAAAGAAGAATTGGTAATATCGTAGTTGGATATGATAAAGATGGAGAAGCTATTACTGCAAAAAAATTACACGCAGAAGGAGCTTTAACGGTATTATTAAAAGATGCTATAAAACCTAATCTAGTGCAAACACTAGAACATACTCCAGCAATAATACATGGAGGACCATTTGCTAATATTGCACATGGTTGTAATAGTATAATTGCAACAAGAACTGCAATGAAACTAGCTGACTATACAATAACAGAAGCTGGATTTGGATCAGACCTAGGAGCTGAAAAGTTTTTAGACATAAAATGTAGAAAAGCTAATTTGAAGCCAGACGCAGTAGTTTGTGTAGCAACAATAAGAGCGTTAAAATATCATGGAGGACAATTAAAAGAAGATATTAAACAAGAAAACTTAGAAGCTTTATCAAGAGGAATACACAATTTAAATAAACACTTAGACAACTTAAAAAATAAGTTTGGATTAAATGTAATTGTAGCAATAAACAAATTTAATACTGATACAGAAGCAGAAATAGAATTACTAAGTTCAGATTTGGAAAAACAAGGTGTAGAAATGAGTCTAGTAGAGAGTCATCAAAAAGGTAGTGATGGAGCGGTAGATTTAGCGGAAAAAATTGTTAACTTATGTAATGAGCCGGAAAACTTTAAATACATCTATGAAGATACAGATTCAATAAAAGAAAAGATAGAAAAAGTAGCAAAAAATATTTATGGAGCCCAAAAAGTGGAATACTCAAAAGAAGCTTTAGTAGAAATTGAAAAAATAGAAAAAATGGGGTACTCAAAGTTACCTGTATGTATAGCAAAAACACAATATTCTTTTTCAGATGATCCAACAAATTTAGAATGTAGAGAGCCATTTACACTACATGTAAATGAAATAATATTAAAAGCTGGAGCAGAATTTGTTGTAGCAATAACAGGAAAAATAATGACTATGCCGGGACTTCCAAAAGTTCCTTCGGCAGAAAAAATAGACATTGACAAAGATGGAAACATAGTGGGAATATTTTAGTTTTATTTAAAATGCATAAATTCACCAATTAAAGGAATAATAACTTTAAGAGGTGAATTTTTCATGTTTAAAAATTTAAAGAATAAAATAAATGATAAGCAAAAAGAAAAAAATGTAAATTATAAAAAACCGGCTGGAATATTAGCAATATTATTAGTAATATTGTTAATATATAATATATTTTTCACAAATAATAATTTATTTGCACTTTCTAAATATGGTTCTAGAGGAGCAGAGGTAACGCAAATACAAACAAAATTAAAAAGATGGGGATATTATAAAGGAAATATCGATGGAATATATGGTTCACAAACGCTTGAAGCTGTAAAATATTTTCAAAGAAAAAACGGATTAACAGTTGATGGAATTGCAGGAAAGAAAACACTTGAAGCAATGGGAATATTTAATTCAACTGGTAATTCAAATTCAAGCAATAGTACAAGCAATAGTGATTTAAACCTTTTGGCAAGAGCAGTATATAGCGAAGCAAGAGGAGAACCATATGTTGGACAAGTAGCTGTTGCAGCAGTTGTACTAAATAGAGTAAAAAACAGTTCTTTTCCAAATACAATATCGGGTGTAATATACCAACCTGGAGCATTTACTGCAGTAGCTGATGGCCAAATTAATTTAACACCAAACCAAACAGCATACAATGCGGCTCGTGATGCATTAAATGGCTGGGATCCAAGTTATGGGTCAATTTATTACTTTAATCCCAATACTGCAACAAGTGCTTGGATATGGTCAAGACCACATGTAATAACAATAGGAAAGCATAGATTTTGCAAATAATTAAGAAAAAATAAAAAGGCAATAATCTGTCTAAATAATAGAAATATTTTAAACCTATATAATTTGCAAAGCAAAATATATAGGCTTTTTTATTTGAATTTTAACCTTGACAAAACACAGACATATTGATAATATAAAGTAGCAATATTGTTAGGAGGAAATGATGATTTTTTATCCCAAAAGCTACTTTAATAGTATATTAGACATAGATGTTAAATTTTTCTTAAAAAACAATATAAAGGCGGTATTACTAGATATAGATAATACTCTTATAGATAAAGATAACAATATGGTAGAAGGATTAGATGAATGGGTAAAGAAACTCCAAGAAAATGACATTAAATTCTGCATTCTATCTAATACAAATAGAAAAGAAAAAGCCGAAAGAATGTCAAAAATATTGGACATACCATTTATATATTTTGCCAAAAAACCATTAAAATTTGGTTTCAAAAAAGCAAAAAAAATAGTGAACATAGAAAATAATGAAAATATTGCAGTTATTGGTGACCAAATTTTAACAGATGTATTGGGTGCAAACAGGTGCAAAATGCATTCTATTTTAGTTGCACCAGTTAAAAGTACAGATATATGGGTTACAAAGTTTAATAGACTAATAGAAAAACAAATATTAAAACAATACTTTAGAAAAAATAATATAGAAATAGATAAAAACAAATGTAAAAATTAAAAAGAGGTATTTAAATGTATATTAATAACATAAACATAATATATTACTTGATTTTAGGAATTATAGGTTTAGGAGTTGGACAATTTGTATCTTGGTGTGTAATAAGATTACCAGATTATAGAAAAGTATTTGTAAGAGAATTTTTTACAATATACTTAAAGAATGAAAAACCAAAATACTTATATATGATATCAACATCACTGTTATTTGTAACAACTTTATACTTATATGGATTTCAACTCATGACTTTGGCATACATAGCACTTATACCAATGCTGATTTGTGCTTTAGTAATTGATTTTAAATTAACGATTATTCCAAATAGATTAAATCTTACAATATTTGAAGTAGGACTTGTATTTACATTTATTCAAGGAATTATAAATATTAATATAGCCATAGATATGCTATTAGGAATGATTGCAGGGGCAGGAATATTCTTGTTCATAACATTAGTTGGAGGTCTAATCGCCGGTAAAGAAGCAATGGGATTTGGAGACGTAAAGCTAATGGGAGCTTTAGGAATTTTCTTTGGTTGGAGAACCATTATAATAATTTCACTTATTGCCTTCTTATTAGGAGCAATAATAGGCTGTTCACTAGTAATTTTTAGAAGAAAGAAAAGCAATGAATATATTCCTTTCGGCCCATGTATAGTAATATCAGCAATAATAGCAATGTTTGCACCATTTGATGTATTATTATTTATAATACTAAAAATATTTACATTGGGAATGGCGTAATTTGAATATAAATGAATTTAATGTTTATTGCAAATGAAAAATAACGAAATAATATATGTAAAAATAAGAAAATAAAAGAAATGAGTGGTATTTATGAACAATAATATTCGCTGGTTAAGGGATAAATTAAAAATGTTAGATATGCAAGGGATAATAATATCAAATCCAATAAATGTCAAGTATTTAACGGGCATTGAAGCTGAAGGGACTTTTTTAATTACTCCAAAAGAAAATATTTATATAACAGATGGACGATATATAGAAGCAGTAAACAATAAGCTTACATTAAATGATGAAATTGTTGTATGCGATATGAAAGACTTATCAAGAGAAGATTATGAAAATTTCTTTTTGTTTTGTGAAAATGTAGGTTTTGAAGAAGAATATGTTACATATGCTAAATACAAGGATTTTATGCATAGATATAAAATAAATAACTTAGAAGAAACAGAAGGAATAATAGAAAAACAGAGAATGATTAAGGATCCTGAAGAGATTGAGATTATAAAAAAGGCCTGTCAAATAACAGACGAATGCTTTAATCATTTAAAGAAATATATAAAAATAGGATTAACCGAAAAGCAGATAGCTAAAGAAATTGAAGACTTTTTTATAGATAATGGAGCAGAAGATGTGGCTTTTAAAACAATTGTTGCATCTGGAAAAAATTCATCAAAACCTCATGCAGTTCCAACTAATAAAAAAATAGAAGCGGGAGATCCTATTACAATAGACATGGGATGCAAATATAAAGGATACTGTTCAGATATGACAAGAACTGTGTTTGCAGGATATGTACCAGAAGAAATTAAGCCAATATATGAATTAGTCTTAAAAAATCAAAAACAGGTAATAAATGAAATGAAAGAAGGTACAAACCTAAAAATAATAAGCAGAATGGTAGAAAATGATTTCAAATTACACGGATATGATTTGATCCATGCTTTAGGACATGGTGTTGGATTAGAAATTCATGAATTACCATTTTCAAGTGCTAAAGCAGATTTTATCTTAAAAAATAATATGATAATAACAGATGAACCAGGAATTTATATCCCAGATAAGTTTGGAGTTAGAATAGAAGATACAGTGGTAGTAAATAAAGGAATGACTACAAGTTTAATAAAATCAGAAAAAGATTATGTTGTAGTAGATGCCAAATAGGCAAAAATACTTGATTTTTGCGTGAATTTGTAGTATTATAATAAAGTATGTTAAAATAAAAAATTAAAAATATAATAAAAAATGAGAAAGGGGAAATAATAATGGCAAGCGTATATTCAGCGGGCGATTTTAGAAACGGAACAACTTTTGAAATGGATGGAAACGTATTTAGAGTAGTAGAGTTCCAACATGTTAAACCAGGAAAGGGATCAGCTTTTGTAAGAACAAAATTAAAAAATGTAATAACAGGAGCTGTAATTGAAAAAACATTCAATCCATCAGAAAAATATCCAGCAGCTCAAATAGAGAAAAAAGAAATGCAATATTTATACAATGATGAAACTTTATATTATTTTATGGATAATGATACATATGAGCAAACACCATTAAATAAAGAACAAATTGGAGATGCATTAAAATTTATTAAAGAAAATATGACAGTAACAATGTTATCTTATAAAGGAAATGTATTTGCAGTTGAACCACCAATGTTTGTAGAATTAGAAGTAAAATATACAGAACCTGGATTTGCAGGAAATACAACTACAACTTCTGGAAAACCAGCTACATTAGAAAATGGATACGAATTAACAGTTCCAATGTTTGTTAATATAGGAGATATTATAAAAATAGATACAAGAACTGGCGAATATATGGAAAGAGTTTAATAAAAAATATGTGTGCCTTTGAGCAAACCAAGAAAGGAATGAATTTTTTATATGTCAAAGTTAAGTGAAGAATATCTTAAAATCTTAAAAGATATAGATAAAAATATTTCTAATGAAGATGAAAAGCAGTATGTTTTTAAAAAGGTTTCAGAATTATCAGCTTTGTATATGGATATAATGGATAGAATTACTGGTGTTAATTCGAAAAGAATGGAAGAAATAGAAAAATATCAAGATGAAATGGAGAAGAAGCTTGATAAAGTAAAAGGCACAGTAGACTTAATAAAAAAGGATATATATGAAGACGAAGACTACGATTTTGAAATTATATGTCCATATTGCAATCATGAATTTGTTGCAGATGTTGAAGAAGAGTTAAAAGAAGAAATTGAATGTCCTGAATGCCATAATATAATAGAATTAGATTGGGACGGAGAAGATGAAGAATGTAATGGTCACTGTTCTTCATGTGAACATCACCACGAATGCGATGAAGATGAAGACAATAAGAATGAAGACGATGGCGAAAACATTGAAAACAATGATGATGATATGTAATTAATAATAGACAATAGTTAGTTTGGAATGCTCAAATATTCCAAAGGATTGACGGCTTTGCCGTCTTTTTTTATTGTTAAATGGAGGTGACAACCAGTAGTAGCACCATTGGTTGGTAACCCGTAAGAATCACGATATGGATTGTTTTCAATGCCATACACATTTTTAGGGCCTATGTGTGAGATTACTTGTCCTGCTTGAATTTCGTCGTTTTTATAAACAATAAATATAGGAGAGAGATGACAATATGAAACACTGACATCATTATTTTCTATAACTAAAGTGTAGCCACCACCAGCGCCCCAACTTGCGAAAGTAACTATACCATTGCAAATTGATAAAACATCTGAACCTTCTGTAGCAGGAATATCAATTCCAGAATGATAGCTAGATGCGCCAGCAGTGGGAGAATCTCTATATCCAAAATAAGAGCTAATATAGGTAAAGCCAGGAACGGGCCAAATATACCCAGAATTATTTGGTAATAGATTGGTTTCAGAAGTATAAATAATAATGATAAAAATAAATAATATTATAATGAAAATCATTGCAAAATAAGTAAAAATTAGTTTTAAAAAAACACTAGACAAGTTAACAACGCTCCTTTTGTTAAACTATACTAGTGGTTTTATTATATTAATTATAAAAATTTATACACTTATATATGTTAGTGATTTGTTCTAAAAGCAAAAAATTTACTGATAAAGAAATTTAATATAATTACTATTACAGTCATAATAGTTTTACTAATAATTTG